>QZKZ01000348.1 GCA_004796465.1 Desulfovibrio sp. | reverse complement strand
TATTTCCAGGTGGGGGTCCAGGGGCATCATGCCCCTGGTGGGGTGTGGGGCAAAGCCCCACGACTTGAGTCCGTTGACGTGTTACGACCTCGTATACACCAGCTTGCCTGTGGTCATGCGCAGGCGTTTACTGATGAGTTTAGCGATGTTGCGCAGGATTTTGATGCCCAGTTTGGGGTGTTCGTCGATGAGTGTTTCGAAGTTGATGGACGAGAGCACGAGCAGGGTGGTGTCGGTGCGTGCCATGGCCGTGGCTGAGCGGGGTTCGTCGTCCACGAACGACATTTCGCCGAAGTGGGTGCGTTGGGACAGGGTGACCACGATTTTTTCCAGGGAATCCGCGCTTTCCTTGACGATATCCACGGCCCCGTCCACGATGAAGGCCATGTAGTTCTGGTGGTCTCCCTGGCGGAAGATGAGTTCCCCGGATTCAAAGACTTGCAGGCTCAGGTACCTGGCAATGACTTCCACCTCGTCGCGGGTGAAGCATTCGCCCCAGGTCGTGTCGTCGAGCAAATTGGCGAGTTCTCGGATGTTCTTCAAGGCTGTCTCCACAAAAGGCCGGAAGCGGCGTCATGTGTTGAGCGGGCTGGTTCCGTGGGCAGGCTCCCCAAGCCTGCGCCAAAGGATATAGTATATATCCTGGTCCGGGGTGGCAAGGGCTGGAAAATGTGTTTAGTCGCGCAAAGCATCTACCCTGAGCACCTGGCCGTGATGGGGCGTGGGGTCGCGGTCGATGAGGTCGGCCAGGGGCTCGGCAGCCTCCTCAGGGGTAAGGAGTTGCCCCTGCTCTTTCCAGGGGCGGAATACCTTATGGAGCGTGTCCGCGCCGCCGCCCTCGGAGGTCCTGGCCTGGACCTGCATGCGCGTTTCCACGATGCCGGGCTGATAGACGAAGGCGGTGATTTCGGGAACTTCGGCCGCCACCTGGCGCATGAGGTGTTCCTCGGCGGCCTTGGCCGCGCAGTAGGCTCCGATGCCGGGCTGGGCAATGGACGCCGCGCCAGAGCCGAAAAACACGGCCACGCCGCTGCCACGTTTGAGCAGCGCGGGGTATGCCGCGCGCACCAGCACATACGCGCCCCGCACATTGGCCGCGAACACCGCGTCAAAGGCTTGGGGTTCCAGCTCGTGCACCAGGGGGCCGGGCGCGAGCAGCCCGGCTGCGTGGAAAAACCCCGCGAACACGGGGCCGGATGCTTCCATGTCCAAGGCAGCGGCGACCATGTGTTGGGCCGTACTCTCCAGGGAGCAGTCTCCAGCCACCACCGCCACATGGCTGCTGTGCGTCCGGCAGGCCTCGGCAGCTTCTTCCAGGGTGTCGGCATTGCGGGCGTTGAGCACCACGCCCGCGCCCCGGCAGGCCAAGCTCAGGGCCAAGGCGCGGCCAATGCCCAGGGACGCGCCCGTGACAATGAACGTTTTCATTTGCACTCGGCTCATGTATCGTCCTTTTCCGTTGAAGAATCGCGACGGCCCGGCGTGTCCCGGCAAGGGAAAGCCAGCCTGTTGTTTACGTAGGAGGAATTATGAGTGTTGTCCACGGCTTTGAACTGATCCGGGAGCGCGACATCGCGGAAGTGCGCTCCATGACCCGGCTCTGGCGTCACGCCAGGACCGGAGCCGAACTGCTGTCCCTGTGCGGGGACGATGAAAACAAGGTTTTTGGCGTGACGTTCCGCACGCCTCCGGCCAATTCCACGGGTGTGGCCCATATCCTGGAGCACTCCGTGCTCTGCGGCTCGGAAAAATATCCGGTCAAGGAGCCCTTTGTGGAGCTGCTCAAGGGCTCGCTGCAGACCTTTCTCAACGCCTTCACCTATCCGGACAAGACCTGCTATCCCGTGGCTTCCACCAACCTGAAGGACTTTTATAACTTGGTGGACGTGTACCTGGACGCGGTGTTCCATCCCCGCATTAGCGAATACATCCTGCGCCAGGAGGGCTGGCGCATGGAGCCGGGCAATGGCGACACGCCCATGCATTTCAAGGGCGTGGTGTTCAATGAAATGAAAGGGGCGTATTCCTCGCCGGACAGTCTGCTCTACGAGTATTCCCAGCAGGCACTGTTTCCTGACCACCCCTATGGCCTGGACTCGGGCGGCGACCCCGAACGCATCCCGGACCTGACTTACGAGGAGTTCCTCAGCTTTCACGAGAACTATTACCACCCAAGCAACGCGCGCTTCTATTTCTACGGGGACGACCCCGAGGACGAGCGGCTCAAGATCGTGAACCAGGTGATCAAGGGCTATGACCTGCTCAACGTGGATTCGGACGTGGCCTTGCAAGGCTCGCTCAAGGGGCCGCTCAAGGTGCGCAAGACCTATGCGGGCGACAAGGACCCTTCGGCCCGTACCAAACGCTCCATGGTCACGGTCAACTGGCTCCTGCCCGACACTGCCGGGCGCACAGGCGGCGAGGAGCTGTTCCTGGAGCTGACCATGCTCGAACACATCCTCATTGGCCTGCCTGCCTCGCCCCTGCGCAAGGCGCTCATTGATTCGGGCATGGGCGAGGACCTGGCCGGGGCCGGGCTGGAGAACGAGCTGAAGCAACTCTTTTTCTCCACGGGCCTCAAGTCCGTGGCTTCCAAGGAAGCGGGCAAGATAGAGAAGGTGATTCTCGACACACTGACCCACTTGGCTGAACACGGCGTGCCCGAGGAAGCCATTGAAGCCGCGGTCAACTCCCTGGAGTTCGAGCTGCGCGAAAAGAACACGGGCCGCTTTCCCCGGGGCTTGCACGTGATGCTCCGGGCCTTGACGTCTTGGCTCTACAACGGCGATCCCCTGGCGCGTATCGGATTCGAGCCCGCCCTGGAGGACATCAAGAACCGGCTCATGGCGGGCGAGCCCATCTTTGAGAATCTGCTCAAGGAGTATTTCCTGGACAATACGGACCGGGTGCGCGTGCTGCTGGAGCCTGACCCGGAGCTTGGCCCCGAGCGCGAGGCCAGGGAAAGGGCGCGGCTTGACCAGGCGGCCCAGGCCCTGGGCGAGACCGGCATGGCCGAGCTGCGCGCCGAGTCCGAGGAACTCCAACGCATCCAGGAGGCTCCGGATCCGCCCGAAGCTCTGGCCACCATCCCTCGCCTGGCCCTGGGCGACATGGCCCAAGACAATATCCTCATTCCCTTGGAGGAAAGGGATAGCCTCGACATTCCGGTCCTGAACCATGACCTGCCCACGGACGGCATCGTATACATGGACATGGCCCTGGACCTCATGGACATTGAACCGTCTCTGTTGCCGTTGGTGCCCTTGCTGGGCCGGGCCTTTCTGGAGACCGGCACCAAACGGCGATCTTTTGTGGACCTGTCCACGCGCATAGCGCGCAAGACCGGCGGCGTGGAAACCGATGTATTCGCCGCCACCCGGCGCGGCGTGTACTCCGGGGGCCGTCCCCTGGACAAGAAGGCCGTGGCCAAACTGCTCATGCGCGGCAAGGCCACCAAGGACAAAGCCCGCTCGCTCCTGGACATCATGCGTGAGACCCTGCTTGAAGCCAAGTTGGCCGATCCCGAGCGCTTCCGCCAGATCGTGCAGGAGGAAAAAGCACGGTTGGAGCACCGCCTTGCGCCCATGGGCCACATGATCGCGGCGTCCCGGCTCATGAGCCGCATGAGCGCGGCCGGGCGCATGGACGACCACATGGGCGGCGTGGCCCATCTCGAATACTTGCGCAAGCTTTCCGACACCGTGGACACGGATTGGCCCAAGGTGGAGGCCGCGCTCAAGGCCTTGCGCAGCCGCCTGGTGCTCCGTTCCAACACCCTGATCAACATCACTTCGGATTACAAGACCTTGCGGGCCCTGGACAAGGACCTGGACGCCTTGGCCGCGGCCCTGCCCAAGGAGCCCAAACAGGACGTGGAGTTGATTCCCGGCCCAGTGGACTGGCCCGGCGCAGGCGATTTCCCGGACCTGTCCGGGCAGCCGCCCCAACGCGAGGGCTTGGCCATTCCGGCCCAGGTCAACTACGTGGGTCTGGGAATGGACTTGGCGGCCCAAGGCTTTACCTACCATGGCTCCATGGAGGCGGTGATCCGCTACGTGCGCACGGGATTCCTGTGGGACGCTGTGCGGGTGCGCGGCGGCGCTTACGGGGCCATGGCCTTTTTCGACCGCATGAGCGGGTCCATGGCCCTGGTGTCCTACCGCGACCCGCACATTCGCCGCACCTTGCAGGTCTTCACCAAGACCGCCGAGCACTTGGCCACCCTGTCCCTGGACAAGGACGAGTTGGAAAAGAGCATCATCGGCGCCATCGGCGGGCTGGACGCTCATCTCCTGCCCGACGCCAAGGGTTTCGTGTCCATGTCCCGCAAACTCACGGGCGACTCGGACGAAGCCAGGCAGCTGCTGCGCGAGGAACTGCTTGGTACGACCCAGGACGATTTCCGCCGGGTGGGCGAGGCGCTCAAGGCGGCCCTTGATTCGTCCCAGGTCACGGTGCTCGGCTCCCGCGACGCATTGGAAGCTGCGGCCAAGGACCTTGATTTGGAGGTGGCGACCCTGTTTTAGGATGAAGAGGGTTGTGGGGGCCAGGGTTATGGCCTTTCCCAAAAGCTATGGTAAGAGGGGGGCTGTTGTCCCCTGGTTGAATATTCGATGTGAACGCAAGGCAAAGGAGCGCGTCCATGGTGACGGAAAAGACGATTCCCGGGTTTGGGGGCAGCGGCGGCCGCCGCGGATCGGATCCGGGTCCCATGCAGGAGGTTCGCCGCAGGTTCGGTTTTCTGCGGAGCCGGTGGATCAAGATATTCGTGGTGCTGCTGATTTTGTTCCTGGCCACCTTCAACTCCATGTTCACCTATGTGGAACCCAACGAGTTCGGCATTAAAATCGTACGCATCGGCGCGGGCCGAGGCGTGCAAGAGGAACCCTTTGGCCCGGGCTACCATTTTGTGCCGGCGGGCCTGCAAACCATGGAGACCCTGCCCCGCGACATCCAAGTTCTGGAGTTGACCAGTTCCTCGGGAACCGCATCAAGCGCGGCAAGAACTATCAGGGCCGCTCATATCCAGACATCCGACGGCTTTTTCGTGGATGTGGATGTGTCGGTGCTCTACCACATTGAGGACCCCTACCTGGTCTTCACTACGATTGGGCCGGGCAGGCTCTACGAGGACAATGGCATCATCCCCAAGGCCGAGCCCGCGCTCAAGGAAGCTCTGGGCGAATTGACCACCGAGGACTTCTATAACAGCCCCTTGCGGGTGTCCCAGACCGAGGAGGCCAGGCTCCGCCTCAACCGGGAGTTGGAGAACAAGGGCATCGTGGTGGACCAGGTGCTTATTCGCTATTTTCATTATTCCCAGGAAATCCAAGATAACATTGAAGAGAAAAAGCTTAAGGATCAGCTTGTCTTCAAGAACATCGCCGAGGGTAAGGCAGCCGAAGCCGAGGCCGTGCTCAAGCGCGTGATCCAGGAAGGCGAGATGCGGGTGGCGGTCAAGCTCTCGGAAGGCGAAGCCTACGTGACCGAGCGTTTGGCCGAGCGCGATTTGTACGTGCGCCAGCGCCGCGCCGAGGCTGACCTGCTTATCCAGCTGGCCGAGGCCCGGCGCACGGAACTGCGCAACGAGGCTTTGCAAGGCTTGGGTTCGGACCGCATGGTAGGGCTGAAACTGGCCGAGGCCTTGTACGGCCTGGATGTGATCGTACTGCCCAGTGACGGCGAAAACGGCGTCAACCCACTCGATGTGCCGCGCCTGCTGGAACTGTTTGAAGTGCGGAGCGCTCAAGGAGGTGAGGTGCAATGAAACGCTTGATACCCCTCCTGATTCTTTTTGTCGTGGTCATGGCCAGCAGTTGCACCATGCAAACCACCGGCGACACGGAAGTCGGCGTGCGCACCCGCAAGATTTCCCTGTTCGCTGAATCGGGCGTCGAGGATCGCGCGTATGCTGCGGGTTCCACCTACTTCTTCGTGCCGTTCATCAATGACTGGCACACCTTTGACACCAAGCTCCAGAACCTGGAGATGACCCTGGACTCCGGCAGCGGCGACCGCCGCAACCGCGACGATCTACTGTTCAAGACCATTGACGGCAACGACATCAGCCTGGACGTGATCGTGGCTTACCGCATTGATCCGGATAAAGCGCCGTACATCCTGCAATATGTGGCGGAAAACGACCAGGAGTTGCGGGAAAAGATCATCCGCACCCTGGCCCGCTCCATTCCCCGCGACATCTTTGGCGAGTTGACCTCCGAGGAATTCTACGTGGCCAGCGAGCGCCAGGAAAAGGCCGAGGAGGCTAGGGCGCGGCTCCAAGAGATTCTCGAACCTTTGGGCGTGATCGTGGAAAAGGTCCTGCCCAAGGACTACCGCTTTAACGAGGCCTACCAACAGGCAATCGAGGACCGCAAGGTGGCCGAGCAGTTGGCTGAGCGCAACGTGGCCGCCACCGAGGCCGCGCGCGAGGAGTACAACCGCAAGCTGCACGAGGCCCAAGGCACGGTCAACGAGATGGTCGCCCGGGCCGACGGCCAGTACGAGCAGGCCCGCATCGAGGCCGACGCCTACTATGCCCAGCAGGAGTACCTGGCCCAGGCAATTGAAGCCGAGGCCATAGCCGAAGCCGAGGGCATCCGCCGCTTGAACGAGGCCCTTGCCGGGGCGGGCGGCGAAACCATGGTCAAGCTGGAGATCGCCGAAGCCTTGGCGGGCAAACGCATCGTGCTCCTGCCCACCTCGGAGGGCGGCTTTAACCTGCGCACCCTGGACCTCAACCGCTTGCTCGAATCCTTTGGCGGTGGCGGAGGCTCCCAAGGCGGCTGGAGCGGCCTGTCCTCGGAAAGCGGCGTGACCGGCGGGGCTGGTGGCACGGCCGGCGCGGGCGGCACAGCCTCTGGAGCCATGAGCACCAATCCTGGTTTGGTGTCCCAATAAACTTTGTTGAAAATAATGTTCAAAAAAGCAGCGGGGAAACGACTATTCCCCGCTGTTTTTTTATGGGTATTCAAGGGGGATGGCGACGCAGGGCCCGGCCTCAGTCCGCTGCAAGCTAAATCTTGTCCTGGGCTGGGGAATGGGGTATGCATGCAATGCTGAGATGATCCGGATACACTTTGTCCTGGGCTCCTTTCCGGGTCCAGACGGTTGCCGAGGATAGCCGAAGCATGAAAGACCCCAAATCCGTATTCAGCGAGTACATCGAGCGCAACAACCTCAAGATGACGCCCCAACGTCATCTGATCCTGGACGTGTTCCTCAAGACCGAGGAACATATGGCTTCGGAAGAGCTGTACGACGTGGTCCGGGAGCACGATCCAGCGGTGGGCCAAGCCACCGTGTACCGCACGCTCAAGCTGTTGTCCGACGCGGGAATCGCCCGGGAAGTGCACTTTGGCGACGGCGTGACCCGCTACGAGCCCAGCCAGTCCGACCAGCATCATGACCATTTGATTTGCGAATCGTGCGGAACCAACATCGAGGTCCTGGACGAACGCATTGAAAAGCTTCAGGAAGAGCTGGCCACCAAGCACGATTACGTGCTCACCGGGCACTCCATGTACCTGTACGGCTTGTGTCCCAAGTGCCGCAAAGGTTCTTGAGCCGCCCTGGTCCTTCGCTTACAGCAGCATCGCACCGCCCTGGTACACGGCCACGGCCACGCCAAAGGCCAGGGCCGTGTTGAACACGATGCTGAACAGCGCCCATTTCCATGATCCCGCTTCTTGCCGAATGGCCACCACGGTCACGAAACAGGGCGAGTAGAGCAGGATGAACAGGATCAGGGCGATGCCCCGGGGCGTGGTCCACGTGGGGTCGGAACGGATGTGCCCGGCCAGGCTGAAGGCTTCTTCCGGGTCCACGTCACCCAGGGAATAGGCCGTGCCCAAGGTGGAGATGATCACTTCCTTGGCCGCCACCCCGCCGATGAGCGCGATATTGGTGCGCCACTCAAAACCCGCGCTTTGCGACACAGGCTCCAAGGCCCGGCCCAAACGCCCGGCCAGGGAGTTGGCCAATCCTGCTTCGGCCAGGGCGGCCTCGGCCATGGCCAAGTCATCTTCGGCCTGGGCCAGAGTCGCCTGATCCGTGTCCTCGGGGAACCCGTCCACATGGGCTTGGGCCTCGGCCACAGCCTCGTTGAGGGGAGCCAGGTCAGCCTCGTGGGGCGTGGGAAAGGTCATGGCCGCCCAGAGCAGGATGGAGATGGCCAGGATCACGGTTCCGGCCTTTTTAATGTACTGCCAGGTGCGCTCCCAGGTGTGGATGATCAGGCCGCGCAGAGTGGGCATGCGGTAGGGGGGCAGTTCCATGACAAAGGGCGTGGAAGGGCCACGGATAAGAGTCGAGCGCAGGATGCGCGCGGCGAAAAGCGCGAATGCCCAGGCCGAGAGCGTGATCAGGAACAGGGCCAAGGCCTCGTGGTGGGGGAAAAACACCCCGGCCAAGAGGATGAACACGGGCAGCTTGGCGCCGCAGGCCATGAACGGCGCGGTGAGCAGGGTGGCCAGTTTTTCCTTGCGGCTGCGCAAGGTGCGCGAGGCCATGACCCCGGGCACGGCGCAGCCCCCGCCCACACCGCCGGACACGATAAAGGGCATGACCGAGCTGCCGTGCAGCCCGAACATGCGGAAGACCCGGTCCATCATGTACGCGATCCGCGCCATGTACCCGGAGTCCTCGAGAAAGGCGATGAGAAAAAAGATGATCAGGATCAGCGGCACAAAGGAGAGCACGCCGCCCACGCCGTCAATGATCCCCGAAACCACCAGCGACTGGACCAGACCTTCGGGAATCAGGCTCTCTGCCGTTTCGCCGAGCCAGCCAAAGAACAGGCCCAGCCAATCCATGGGATGCTGGCCCAGGCTGAAGGTGATCTGGTACACGAGCAGCAGCACGCCGAGCATGAGCGCGGGGCCAAGGGCGCGGTGGGTCAGGACCTTGTCCAGCCGGTCCGACATCTCGATGCGCTCCCTGAGGGGTTCGCGGCGCACAATGCCCTGCTTGAGCAAGGAAGCGATGAACCCGTAGCGGAAATCAGCGATCACCGCTTCGGGGTAGGTGTTCATGGTGGATTGGCAGTGCTCGCTGACCCGCGCTGTCACGGCTTCCAGCTCCTGGGCCAGATCAATGTCCGCGTTGCGGCCCAGGGTCAGGATCTGCTCGTCCCCTTCCATGTACTTCACGGCCAGCCAGCGTGAGGGATAGCGGTCCGTGAGGAACCCGGCGGCCTCGATCTTTTCCGTCATCTCGGCAATGGCCGGGTCCAGGTCCGGGCCGTAAGAGATGGTCAGGGGCGACCAAGCATCGCCCTTGCGGGACTCGGCCAAGTCCCCGGCCGCGGCGAGCAGGTCCTTGACGCCCTTGCCCGCGCGGGCCACGGTCTCCACCACGGGCGCGGACAACAGCTCGCTCAGCTTGTCCGAGTCAATGGTCAGGCCTTTTTTGCGGGCCTCGTCCATCATGTTCAGGCCCAGGGCCACGGGCACGCCCAGCTCCAGGAATTGCACGGTCAGGTACAGGTTGCGTTCCAGGGAACCCGCGTTGAGTACGTGGATCACCGCGTCGGGCCGTTCGTCCACCAGGTGGTTGCGGGCCACCAGTTCTTCTTGGGTGTAGGCCGTGAGGGAGTATGCGCCGGGCAGGTCCGTGATGTGGAACTCGCGTTTTTCACCACCAGTGGCCAGGGTCGCAAACCCTTCCTTGCGCTCCACCGTGATGCCCGGGTAATTGCCCACATGCTGCCGCGCACCAGTTAGCGCGTTGAACATGGTGGTCTTGCCCGCGTTGGGGTTGCCCGCAAGGGCCAGGGTTATTTTCCCGGAGTCACTCATCAACCACCTCGACCAGGATGTGGTCAGCCTCGTTGTTGCGCAGGGACAAGGTAAAGTCCTTGATGCGCAGGGCCACGGGGTCCTTGAGCGGGGCGCGGCCCACTACTTCCACCTCGCTGCCCGGCACCAGGCCCATGTCCCGAATGCGGCGGCCCAGTTCGCCCTGGGCGTCGATGGACACGAGCCGGGCTTTTTGTCCCAATTGCAATTCACGTAAACAGATGGCGCTCACACTCTCCCCCTCGGCACGGCGGTGAAAATGGAAGAAAAAACCCGGGTCCGTATTTGGCCCGGGTGTTGGCTTGCAGGTTTCCTGGCTAACTAGGCACTGAAGTCCTTGCCCACCGGGCAGGCAAAGTCGTCCCCATGGCCCTTGCCTTGACCAGAACCGGAGCCTGGGCACGAACAACCGCAGCCGCCGCAGCCCGAACTCTGGCCCGGGCCGAACCAGCGCTTGGCCAAATACGCAATGCTGGCAGCCACCAGCAGAATGACTATGAGGGTTTCCCACCACATGGGCCAGCCTCCTTATCGTCACAGGTGTCGCATTCCTCGGGACGGGGAAGGGGCAGGGGGGTGTCCGCGGGGACAGCCATCACCCTGGTGGACATGCCGCGCCCCAGGGCCACGTCCGTGCCCCGTACGCGCAAGCGGCAAGGCCCCATGCCGTTGGACAGCACCTCGACCTCGGTGCCGGGCGTGAGCCCCATGGCGCACATGCGGCAACGGGATTTCCGGCACGAGCCCAGTTCCGCGATGCGTACCAGGCTTCCCGGTGGATATTCCCGTATGGGCTTCATTTTGACATTCCCTCCCTTGTCCCGATGAAATGAGGTAAGGGCAGTGAGAATGATTGTCAAGTTCCCTCCCCTCCAGGCGGTAAATTGCTCTTTTATTTGCCAAGACGCAACCCGGAAAAAGCAAAAAAAAAGCCCGGACCGCAAGGCCCGGGCTGAATACTTTGTTTCAATGCTGGGTTAGAAGCTGCGCTTGTCAATAACCCTCTTGGCTTTGCCCTCGCCGCGTTCAAGGGACTTGTTCTCCACCAGCTTGACCGCGAAGCTCACGCCCAGTTCCGAAGACAAACGCTTTTGCACCAACTCAAGGAGTTCCTGGTGCTTGCCCAATTGGTCCCAGTTGAACTGGTCCGAGACCTCTACGTGTACCGTGGCCTTGTCCAGATGGTTGTCACGTTCCAGCAGGATCTGGTAGTGGGGCTCGGCCCCTTCCACGGCCAGGAGCACCTGCTCGACCTGGGAAGGGAACACGTTGATGCCGCGCAGGGTGAACATGTCGTCGGTGCGGCCCAGAACGCGGTGGATGCGCTGGTGGGTGCGGCCGCACGGGCAATCGCCCGGCACCAGCCGGGTCAAGTCGCCGGTGCGGAAGCGGATCACGGGAAAGGCTTCCTTGGTCAGGGAGGTCAGGACCAACTCGCCGATGTCGCCTTCAGGCACGGGGTCGCCGCTGTCCGGGTCCACGATCTCCAGGAAAAAGTGGTCCTCGTTCATGTGCAGCCCGTTTCGTTCCAAACATTCCCCGGCAATGCCCGGTCCAAGGACCTCGCTGATGCCGTAGTTGTCCGTGGCCACGATATTCAGACGTTCTTGCAATTCCTCGCGCATGGCCTCTGACCAGGGTTCCGCGCCAAACAACCCGAACTTGAGGGTCAGGGTGTTCACGTTCACGCCCATGTCCATCATGGTGTCGGCCAGGTGCAGCCCGTAGCTCGGCGTGCAGGTCAAGGCCGTGGTGCGGTAGTCCTGCATGATCATGATCTGGCGGCGGGCATTGCCGCTGGACGAGGGGATCACGGACACGCCGAGGCGTTCCGCGCCGTAGTGCAGGCCGAATCCGCCCGTGAACAGGCCGTAGGCGTAGGCGATTTGCAGCACGTCGTCGCGGCACAGGCCGCCCGCGCACAGGATGCGCGCGCACATGTCGGTCCACTTGCCCAGGTCGTTTTTGGTGTAGCCGACCACCGTGGGTTTGCCTGTGGTGCCCGAGGAGGACTGGAGCCGGACCACCTCGCGCAGGGGTACGGCGAACAGGCCGTAGGGGTAGTGCTCGCGGATGTCCTCCTTGGTGGTGAAGGGCAGCCGCCGCACGTCATCCAGGGACAGGAAATCGTCGGGGTCCAGGGCCAACTCGTCGAAGCGGTTTCTGTACAAGGGCACGTTGCGCGACACGCGGTTCAGCGTCGATTGCAAGCGCTCCAATTGGAGCTGCTTGAGTTCGCCGCGCTCCATGCATTCCAGGTCCTGTTCCCAAAACATGCGTGTACTCCGTTCTTAGGGTGAAACCAGCGGATCAAGCCATTGTTTCTTCAAAGATCCATTGCAGGAATTCGGGGTCCCCGGCCATAATCGGCAGGGCCACGATGCAGGGCACGTCGTAGCTGTGCTTTTCGCGTACTGCCGCAATGACTTCATCCATTTTGTCGGGCACGGTCTTGGCGATAAACGCGCTTTCGTTTTCCGACTGCACCGCGCCTTGCCACCAGAACAAGGACTGGATGGACTCGATGACGTTGACGCAGGCCACGAGCCGCTGGTTCACCAGGTGCTCGCCCACCATGCGGGCTTCTTCCACGTTGGACGCGGTCACGTAAACCATGAGGGCTTGCACGTTGAGGTTGGCCATGGCTTACTCGCAGATGGCCGGGTCGCCGGGTTCGGCCTCGGCCAAATACCCTGAGATAAGGGCGATCTGTTCGGCGGAAAAGCCGCCCTTTTTCTCGCCCATGCGGGTGATCAGGGCGGTCCATTCCTCGGGGGTCTTGTTGCCGAGGATGGCGCAAGTGCGGTCCAAGCCGTGGCATTTGCCGCATTCTGCCGTGACCATTTCCGTTCCGTCGGTGACCGTGGTTTCGCCGGTGGCGTTGGCGGCAAAAGCCAGGGCAAGGGCCAAAAGACAGGTCAACAGTATGGTGATTCTCATCGGATTCTCCTGTGTTGAAGGTTTCTTGTGGAAACCGGCAGGCCAATGGATAGGCCTGGAGGCAACATACAAAAAATCCCCGGGCTTGTCTTCCCCGCGCTTGTCTTTGAAGGCATGTTCCGCTACCTCCTGCCTGACCATCAGGCAATGGTCACGGAACATCCTTCAAGGCGAAACATAGGCATG
The DNA here is from genome assembly GCA_004796465.1 of Desulfovibrio sp. GTDB lineage: Bacteria > Desulfobacterota > Desulfovibrionia > Desulfovibrionales > Desulfovibrionaceae > MADRE1. The sequence continues at coordinate 13,094 of QZKZ01000348.1, read as the reverse complement.
AGTACGGTAACAAAAAGGGCCGGGGAGATACTCAAGCGGCTCAAGGCGCGCTATCCCAGCACGGGCTCGGCCCTTGATTGGGAAACGCCCTGGGAGCTGCTGGTGGCCACGGCCCTGGCCGCCCAGTGCACGGATGTGCGGGTGAACACGGTGCTGCCCGGGCTCTTCGAGCGCTGGCCCGATGTGGGAGCCATGGCCCACGCGGACGTTGCTGAAGTGGAGCAAGTGGTGCGGCCCACGGGCTTTTTCCGGCAAAAAGCCAAAAATTTGGTGGCCGCTGCCCAACGCATTGTTGAAGTCTACGGCGGAGAACCGCCCCGGTCCATGGCCGAATTGGTGACCCTGGCCGGCGTGGCTCGCAAGACCGCGAACATTATTCTTTCCAACGCGTACGGCATCAACGAGGGCTTGGCCGTGGACACCCATGTGCGCAGACTGAGCTTTCGGCTCGGCTTGACCGGGTCCCAAAACCCGACCATCATCGAGAAGGACCTCATGCCCCTGTTTCCCCGGAGCGAGTGGGGCGAGGTCAATCATCTCCTGGTGTACTTTGGCCGGGACGTGTGCGCAGCCCGCAAACCCAAGTGCGGGGCCTGCGAGTTGGAAGACCTCTGTCCCAAACACGGAGTGGCCAAGTAACACGAGGATTCCCAGCGAAGAGCCATGACAGTGAACGTCCATCATCTCATCACCAGCCTGGATACAGGCGGCGCGGAAATGGCGCTGTACCGCCTTTTGCTGGCTTTCCAGAAGCAGGGCATGGCCGTGGGCGGCCAGGTGACCAGTTTGCGGCCCGTGGGCCCGGTGGGCGACTTGATCCGCAGTTTGGGCATCGAGGTGGACGACCTGGGCATGCGCCGCTCCCTGCCCGATCCCGTGGCCCTGGCCCGGCTGGTGAGCCGGCTCAAGGCGTCGAAACCGGACATCCTCCAGACCTGGATGTACCACGCGGACCTGCTCGGGCTCATGGCCGCGCGCTTGGCCGGGATCACAACCACGGTCTGGAACATCCGCTGCACCAAGGTGGATTTTTCCCAGTACAGCCGGTTCACGCGGCTCACGGTCTCGGCCTGCGCCAAGCTGTCGGCCCGACCATCGGCGGTGATCGCCAATTCCCACGCAGGCAAGGCCGACCATCTGGAACTGGGCTACTCGCCCCAGCGGTTTTTGGTCATCCCCAACGGTGTGGACCTGGAGCGCTTCACTCCCAACGAGCAGGCCCGGGCCGAGTTCCGCGCGGAAATGGGCGTTGACCACGACGAGGTCCTGGTGGGCATGGCTGCCCGCTTTGACCCCATGAAGGGCCACCACGTGTTCTGCAAGGCTGCCTCCATGGCGCGCAAGGAACAGTCCAAGCTGCGGTTCGTGCTGGCAGGCAAGGGCTCCACCCCGGACAATGCCGAACTTATGGGCTGGCTCAAAGAAGAGGGCCTTTCCACCACGGGCCTCAAACCCGATGTCCGGCTCCTGGGCCGCCGCGACGACATGGAGCGGGTCCTGGCGGGAATGGACGTGCTGTGCATGGCCTCGCTTTTTGGCGAGGGGTTTCCCAACACCGTGGCCGAGGCCATGGCTTGCGGCGCGCCCTGCGTGGTGAGCGACGTGGGCGACGCAGCGCGCATGGTGGGCGACTCTGGCGTTGTGGTGGACAAGGGCGATGAAGCGGCCCTGGCCGGAGCCCTGGCCTGGTTCGCCCTGGCCGGGCCCGACGCGCGGCGCGAGCGGGGCAGGCAGGCGCGGGAACGGGCTGAGCAGCGATTTTCCCTGGGCCGCATGGCCTCGGCCTACTATGATCTCTATGCGCAACTCCACCGTAATTCGGACAACGCGGGACAAAGCGTGCCGCCCGACCCGCCAGAGGGACCATGAGCAAGGACGCGAAACAAGAAGTGACTTCCCAGGCCTGCACCGAGACAACTCCATCCAATGTGGGCTCGAATATCGACGCCAAGGTGGTGGAAGGTTTTGGCGAGGAATGGGCCGCGTTCGACCAATCCGCCCGTTCCGAGGCTGAGCTGCGCACCCTGTTTGACGAATATTTTTCCATTTTTCCCTGGGAAGACTTGCCGGACAATGCCGAGGGATTCGACATGGGTTGCGGCAGTGGCAGGTTCGCCCGTTTCGCGGCCGAGCGGGCCGGGACCCTGCACCTGGTGGACGCCAGCGCCAAGGCCCTGGACGTGGCCCGGGCCAACACCGCGCACGTCGACAACTGTGAATACCACAACGCGTCCGTGGGCGACAAAGCGCTTCAGGCACAATCAATGGATTTCGGTTATTCCCTGGGCGTGCTGCACCATATTCCCGACACCCAGGCAGGCATCCAGGCCTGCGTGGACATGCTCAAGCCAGGCGCGCCCTTTCTCGTGTACCTGTATTACGCGTTCGACAACCGGCCCTGGTGGTTCAAACTGGTTTGGAAGGCGAGCGATCTGGCGCGGCGGGTCATCTGCCGCTTGCCCTTCAAATTACGACTGTTCGTGACCCAGGTCATTGCGGTGTTGGTCTACTATCCCCTGGCCAGGCTGGCCAAACTCCTGGAAAAGCTGGGGCTCAAGGTGGACAACCTGCCCCTGGCCGCCTACCGCCACAAACCCTTCTACGACATGCGCACGGACAGCCTGGACCGCTTCGGCACCCGGCTGGAGCAGCGCTTCACCCGCGCCCAGATCACGGACATGATGGAAAACGCCGGGCTCGCGGACATCCGCTTTCGCGAGGACGCGCCTTTTTGGTGTGCTGTTGGCCGCAAGAAGTGACAATTCTTGCGCGCGGGGTGCATTTTTTTCTCTTTTTTTTGATTGCCGCCAGGGGCAATTTTTCAGGCAAGGCCGGGGGTTTCCCTTATTGAGGCCCCATTCGCGTGGCTTTGGGGAGGCTCGTCCTGTTCAGGCCAACCGGGCACGGGGTTTGCAAAGTCCCACATTGGCCCAAAAGGAGTAATCACCCGTGACCACGGCGCTTTACCCGAATTTTCAAACCTGGTATATGGGCCATTGGGTCGAATTGCGCTGAATATTGCCCTGTCCCTTGTCGAGTCCTGAGACCCAAACCTTCTTGCCGACCCGTTCGCCGATCCAAGTGTCGACCAAGGAGCCCGCTCCGGGAACCACGCCATGCCGGAACCGCACCCTGCCCACGAGACCAGGCCCCTGTATATGCGCTGGTTTTTCCCCGTTAGCCTGGGGTTTTTCCTGACCCTGGTCCTGGCGCTTCTCATATTGTATTATGTACCGGGACTCTGGCCCCTGACCGCCCACGGCCCCAGCGAGGAGGACCAGTTGCTGCTGGCCGCGCGCCACAGGGAGGCTGACCTGCGCACCGAACTGGCCCAGTTGCAGGAGACCTACCTGGCCTTGGCCATGGAGTGCCGGGCCGTAGCCCAGGCGGAAGAAGCCAGGCGCTTGGCCCAGCTTGAGGAAGAGCGGCGCCTCCAAGAGGAACTTTTGCAAGAGCAGCTTCTTGAGGAAGAGCTGGACGAATTGGCGGAAAACATTCCCGAGGACATGGTGCCGGAAGATGTGCCCCAAGACGATCTCGTGGAAGAAGAGCCCATGGAAGACGAACTGATTATACCCGAGGATGCCGAGGAAACCGGGGACATGGAGTTCCTGGAAGGATGCTGGCTCTCGGAAACAGGCCTGGTGAACATGGACACGGGCGAGCCGGTTACGGTGAAGTACTGTTTTGACGCCAACGGCCAGGGCACCCGGGAGATCCAGGACATGCGCGGCATGTGCTCGGGCCCGGCCTCGGCCTCCATGGCCCCGGACGGCTCCCTGAATATCCAGGCCAGGCAGTCGCCCTGCAATTTCGGGGACGTGGCGTACATCGAGTCCACGGTGGATTGCCGGGGCGACCAGGACCGCCGCGCCGTGTGCCACGGCCAGGAAGGCGGCGTGCGCTGGAACGCCCACTTCATGCGCATCCGCTGACAGGCGAACATGCCGCGCCCGGCGCGGCCCATCCCCAGAGGAAGCCATCATGAACCCATATACTCCCCAAGACGATGAGCACCGGCGGCCCGGCTACATGTTCTGGTTTTTCCCGGCCCTGCTCGGTTTTTTCTTTACCCTGGCCATTGCCCTGATCCTGCTCTGGTACGTGCCGGGCTGGTGGCCCTGGGAGAGCGGGCCAACCGAGGAAGACCAAGCGCTTTTGGCCGAACGCCATCGCGAGGCTGATTTGCGCACCGAACTGGCCTTGCTCAACGAGGACCTTACGCAGCGTTTGGCCTCGTGCCCGGCGGACCTGGAACCCCTGGCCCTCAACGATCCCCTGCCGCCCGAACACGTGGAGTACGCGGAAAATTTCGTGCCTGAGATTCCGCCCGAGCCGGAACCCGAGCCCATCATCGAAGAGCCCTATCCCGAGGTGGCGGAGCTGCCTGAGGAGCCCCTTGAAGAACCGGTCATTGACGAACCGGTCATTGACGAACCTGTCATGGAAGAACCGGACATTGATGAACCCATAGTCGAAGAGCCCATTGAAGAAGAGCCGATTATTGATGAGCCCGACCCGGACGAGGACTTCATGGACAACCTTGACCCGCCTCTAGAAGAGCCTCCGTATGAAGAGCCCTATGAGGAACCCATGGTTGAAGAGCCCATAGTCGAAGAACCGCCCTACGAAGAACCTCCCTACGAAGAACCGGCCTATGAGCCGGACAACGGTGAGCTGGACATCCCAGACGACGCCGAGGAGACCGGCAACCTCGATTTCCTGGAGGGCTGCTGGATTTCCGAGACAGGGCTGACCAATCGCGACACGGGCCAACCCGTGACCGTGCGCTATTGCTTCGACGCCTACGGCAATGGCTCGCGCGAGGTGCTGGACATGCGCGGCCCCTGCTACGGCGGGGCCTACGCCCAGATGCAGCCCGACGGCTCCCTGGTCATCCATGCGGGCGACGCGGGCTGTTCCTTCGGCGGGGTCTCCTATGTGGACGGCCTGATCACCTGCGTGGAAGGCGCGGACGGCAAGACCCACTGCAACGGCCAGGGCGGCGGCGTGAACTGGAACTCCCACTTCACCCGCCAGGGCTATTAGGCCAGGGCCAAGAACACGACATCCCAAGACACCATATACTGACAAACACGGATTCTGATCAGCAAACGAGGAACATCGAGTGGAAACCCTGCCCCAGTACCGATCCATCGTCAGCATCATCCCAGGCGGCTGCCTGCAGTTCCTGGATTGCGGCTTTGCCCGCGACGCCGTGGGCCGCGTGCGCCAGTACTTCCGCGAGCAGCGCCAGGACCTGGACGCCCTGCCCGGCGAACAATCGCCCTATGAACTCATCAGCCTGGCCTGGGACGAGGACAAGCAACAGCACATTGACAGGAAAACCGGCCAACCCGGCGCCTACGACTACGAAGTGGACGGCTTGCGCGCCCTGGAAGTCTACTTGGACGCCTGGGTGCCCCTGCCCTTTCTGCGCGTCAAGGCCGAGCGCTGGGACGTGGACGGCGAGCGCAAGTATGAAAAAGGCCCGGCCAACTGGGCCCGGGGCCGCGTCAAAAGGATCGAGGATCCTGATGGGACAGTGAACTACCAGATCACCGTGGTCTTTGACACCGTGGTCGAGGACCGTCCGCCCGAGCGCGAGCCCTATTTCGCGCTTTCGCCCGAGGACGTGTCGGAAAACTCCCAGTTCAAGCTGGCCTGGCATGAACGGGACAATGCCTGGTTCCTCAACGCGGGCTGGGTGGACGAGTGGCTCAAGGAAGTCTACGACGACCACCTCACGGCCAAGCGCAAGGGCCGCCGCCGCGCGGACGAGAGCCCCTATGTCCTGGAACACCTGGCCTACTATTTGGCCTTCCTGGAGATGCTGCGCCGGGCCGACGTATTTCCGGTGATCCGGGTTATTGACCCCAGCCAGTACGAGCCCATTGACGTGGACCTGGTGCTCGACCTGGGCAATTCCAGGACCTGCGGCATTCTGGTGGAGACCCGGCCCCAGGCCGCGACCAATCTCAACGATTCCTACGTGCTCCAGCTCCGCGACTTGAGCGAGCCGGACAAGATATTCAAGGACCCGTTCGAGACGCGGATCGAGTTCAGCGAGGCTTCGTTCGGCAATGCGCGGCTCTCCGCGCGTTCGGGCCGGGTCAGCGAGGCCTTTGTCTGGCCGTCCGCCGTGCGTGTGGGACCCGAGGCCGTGCGCTTGGCCGGGACCTCGTCGGGCAGCGAAGGGTCAACAGGCATGTCCAGCCCCAAGCGCTACCTCTGGGACGAACAGCCCCGCATCCAGCAGTGGCACTACAACGGCTCGTCCCCGGACGGGCACCGCGAGCCGCCCGTGACCCGAGGCCTGTTTGTCCAGTACGTGAACAAGGAAGGCACGCCCCTGGAAAAGTTCGAGGACCCGCTGGTCAAGCGCAACCCCGTGCTCAGGAAACAATCCCGGGAAATCGCTTTCGAGGCCCGCTTCACGCGCAGCTCGATCATGATGTTCCTGCTCTCGGAGATCATCCTGCACGCCTTGGTGACCATCAATTCCCCGGCCCAGCGCAGCGAGCGCGAACATTCGGACATTCCCCGCAGACTCAGGCGGGTCATCTTCACCGTATCGACCGCCATGCCCCTGGCTGAACAGCGCATCTACCGGCGCTGGGCCAAGTGGGCCGTGGACATGGTCTGGAAGACCCTGGGTTGGGGCGAGTGGCATGGTGCAACCCGCAAGGGCCGGGGCCGCCAGGCCCGCGCCGACTACCGCCAGAGCCCGGAAGTGCGCTGCGAGTGGGACGAGGCCACCTCCACCCAACTCGTGTACCTCTATAATGAACTGGCCGAGAAATACTCGGGCGACGCCCACCATTTGTTCCGGCTCCTGGGCAAGGAGCGGGAGGGTTTCGGGACCGGGCCCTCGGTGCGCGTGGCCTCCATCGACATTGGCGGCGGCACCACGGACCTGTCCATCTCCACCTTTGAGACCGCGGGCGACGAGACCGCCACCGCGCGCATCAAACCCCACCTCAATTTCCGCGAGGGTTTCAACATCGCGGGCGATGACGTGCTCTGCGCGGTGATCGAGGACCACATTCTCAAGGACGTGCGCCAGGCCTTTGTGCGCGCGGGCGTATCCGACCCCCGCCAGATCCTGGGTTCGCTTTTTGGCCGCGACGTGGTGGGCAAGTCCCTGCGCGAACGCAACCTGCGCGGCCAGTTCGTGCGCCAGGTGGCCGTGCCCGTGGGCCACAGCGTGCTCTCCGCTTACGAGCAAGTGGACCTCAAGGCTGAGAACCGGATGTTTTCCGGGACCCTGGGTGAAATCCTGGGGCCGGGCAGAGAGCCGGGCCAAGCTGTCATCGAATACGTGGAGCGGGCCGTGCGCGAGGCCGGAGGCCGCGAGTTCAGCCTGCTGGATATTCCGATCCGGGTCAGCGCGGCCAGCGTGGACGCCACGGTGCGCCGTGTGCTCGGGCAAATCTTGGCCGACCTCTGCGAAGTGGCCTTTCTCTATGACTGCGACCTGATGCTGGTCACGGGGCGGCCCTCGCGTTGGCCTGCCGTGTGTTCCGCGCTCCTGGCCAAGCTGCCCGTGCCGCCGGACCGCATCGTGCCCATGCACGAGTTCCGCGTGGGCAACTGGTACCCATTCGCCGACGCCCTGGGCCAGATCTCCGATCCCAAGACCACGGTTGTGGTGGGCGCGATCCTCTGCGCTTTGGCTGAGGGGTATCTCGAAGGATTTTCCTTTGATACTTCCGTGCTGGGGCTCAAGTCCACGGCCCGGTTCATCGGCGAGATGGGCATGGACGGCCAGATCAAGCAGCAAAAGGTCTGGTTCGCCATTGACCTGGACAATCCCGAGTTACAGGAATACGAGCGCAGTGTGGAGTTTTCCGGTCCCATGGCCATCGGCTTTCGCCAGCTTGAGGCCGAGCGCTGGACCACCACCCGCTTCTACCTGCTCGACTTCGCCCATGCCGAGGCCCGGGCCAATGCCCAGGGCCGCACTCCCTACAAGGTCGACCTGCTCTTCACCGTGGAGGAAAGCGATGAGGAGCAACCGAACCAGGACCGGGACGAGGGCGAACTGCACATCGAGGACATCGAGGCGGCTGACGGCGGCCCGGTGTTCAAGGGCGACCTGGTGATCCGGCTCCAGACCCTGCCTTCGGACGAAGGCTACTGGCTGGACACCGGCGTGTTCAACATCGTGTAACACACGCTCAGGTATGGGTTCGGGAAGTACGCTCGAGCCCAATGACCGTGATGCGGAGGCGTATATGTTCAAGGAAGACAAGGAACTGGCGAGCCGTTGCAATGACCTGGCCCAGGTGGCCCTGGGCGCTGTGGACTGGGTGGGCCGCAACCGCGACGTGGTGCGCAACGAATCGGACAGTTTGGCCACCCAGTTGCGCAAGTCAGCGCGGTTTTTCCGCAAATGCGCCCGGGCAGCCGAGCGCAAGATGTGCGTGGGCGTGTTCGGGCCGAGCCAGGCCGGCAAGTCCTATCTCATCTCGGCCCTGGCCCAAGGCGCGGACGGCCGTTTGCTCGCGGATTTTGACGGCGAGGTTCAGGATTTCATCAAGGAGATCAATCCCGAGGGCGGCAAGGAGTCCACGGGCCTGGTGACCCGCTTCACCCTGACCCCGCCCGACTCCCTGCCCAGCGGATACCCTGTCCAGCTCAGGCTGCTCAGTGAGATGGACATCGTGAAAATCCTGGCCAATACGTATTATTCCGATTTTCTGCACGAGGAGCCGCCGGACGTGAAGGCCATGGCCGCTGCCGTACGCGAGCTGAGGCACCGCAAGCAGCCCAGCCGCACCGGCCTCTTGGACCAGGACGACATGGAGGACTTGCGCGATTACGTATCCAAGAACTTCCGCACCAGCCCCCGGGTCCAGGCCCTGGAAAAAGTGTTCTGGCCCCGGGCCGTGGAGATTGCTCCCTACCTGAGCCCGTCCGACAGGGCCAAGCTCTTTTCCCAGTTGTGGGACGGGGCCGACCAGTTCACGGATCTGTACCGCCGCTTGTACGCGGCCCTGGAGTCCCTGGGCTTTGCCGAACAGGCCTATTGCCCGCTCAGTGCGCTCATTCCCCGCGAGGACTCGATCATTGACGTGGCCACCCTGAGCGGTTTGGGCGCGGGCCACGGCGCGGACCTGATGCTGGCCACCGCCCAGGGCAAGACCATCACCCTGCCCAAGTCCGAAGTCACGGCGCTCACCGCCGAACTGACCATTGTCATGGTGGACAAGCCCGACGACTTTTTCGACCACACGGACATGTTGGATTTTCCGGGCTACCGCTCCCGCTTGCAGATCGCGGACATCCGCGAGGAACTGCAAAAGGGCGGCATGCTGGAGAACTTTTTCCTGCGCGGCAAAGTGGCCTACCTGTTCGAGCGCTACTGCGAGGAACGGGAACTGACCAGCATGCTGCTGTGCATCGGCCCGGGCAACCAGGAAGTGCAGACCCTGCCCGCGGTCATTGACGAATGGGTCCGCGCCAGCCACGGCCAAACACCCGAGACCAGGACAGGCAAGCCCATCTCCCTGTACTTCGTGCTCACCAAGTTCGACATGGAGTTCCAGGAGAAAAAGGGCGCCACCGAGTCCGATGAATCGCGTTGGACCACGCGCTTGCAGGCCTCGCTCCTGGACTTTTTCGGCAAGCAGCACGAGTGGCCCGTGAACTGGGACATAACCGGCGCGTTCAAGAATCTGTTTTGGCTGCGCAATCCCAATGTCAAGGCCAAGGAAATCTTCACCTATGACGGCGAGGTGGAGGTGGGGCCGCGCCAAGACCAGGCCGAATACGTGGAGCGTTTGCGCGGCGGCTACCTGGCCAACCCCGAGGTGGAACGCCATTTCGCGGACCCGGAAAAGGCCTGGCAAGCTGCCATGACCGTGAACGACGGCGGGGTCACCTACCTGCGCGAGCAGCTCAGACCCCTGTGCAACCCCGAACTCAAGCGCAGCCAGATCCGCTCCAACGTCAAGGAGTACGCCGAACGCTTGTCCTCGCGTTTGGCCCAGTACTTCCGCTCCGATGACAAGGAAGAGGAGCGCCGCAAAAAAGCCGAGTTGGCCAAGAAACTCTCCGCGATCCTGGCCCGCTGCATCGAGTCCCAGCGCTTTGGCGAACTCCTGGGCGAGTTGCAGCTCGCGGACCACGACCTCTACGACCTCTACTTCCACTCGGATGGCGATGAAACAGGCAATGGCGGGGAAGAAGCCAGCCAGCCCGATCTGCCGGGCTTGTCCGAAGCAGGCATCGGCGAGACCGTGAGCGCCGAGGACTTGCTCTCGGACGTGTTCGGCGCGGGAACCACGGTGGAGTCCAGCTTGGGCGCGTCCGGAGGCAACGGCAGCAAGGCCACGGACGAGGCGGGACGCAACGCCCAGGCTATTGAGCGTTATTGGGTGGGCCGCATGCGCACCGTGGCGGACAGCGGCCACCTCCAGAAATTCTTTGACTTTCCGCCCGAGTATTTCAGCCAATTCGTGCATGAGCTGGCCCTGGGCGCGAACCGGTTGTCCCTCACCGAGTCCATGGCCGAGCGCATGCGCCAGGCCTCGCGCTTCCGGTCCCTGACCCGGGACAAGCTGGCCTGGAAGCAGGTCAGCCAGGCCGTGACCATGGTCAACAACTACATCGACTATCTCGGCCACAACCCCCGCGAAGTGGAAGAGCACGAGCGGGAGGTGCACGTGGGCGGCAAGCAGCTGCAGGTCTTTGCCAACAGGCCCCAGATCCAGGGCTGGCCCGTGATCGGCGAGGACCAGTCCGCGTATGAGGCGGGGTATTACCGGGATTGGCTCCTGGCTTTCGTGTTCCTGGTCCAGGAGAATGTCGAGGGTGACGAGGGGTTCAACCACCAGGAAAACACTCGCTTGGGCGAGATCATCAGGGAATTCGCGGGCGCGGCGTAATTGGCCCGCACTAAGGAGACAAGCGTGAACGTTCGAGCAGAAAGCGATGCGCGGAGAGGTCCGGGGTATGCGGTGTTCCGCCTCTATGGCCTGACAAAGGCCGTTGACCCCTCCCAGGTGGAGATAACCATCCGCAGGGCAGGGGGCCGCAACTTGGGGGCCGGGGGTTGGCAAGTGACCGACGCCAAACTCACGCCCGAGGCCGTGGAAACGGCGGACGACGGACTGAGCATCTTTGTGGGGCCCGAAGTGGTCGATCACATGGAGCCCCTGGAAAATTATATGCTTGAGGTCCATGCAGGAAGTGCGGAACTGAAGAGCTCCTTTGTGTGGCGCAACATTGCCCAGTCGCCCCTGGCGGCCAAGCGCAAGACTGATGAGCCCGCGCCCGATCCCGAACCCATGCCCACGGTCGTTGCCGCGCCTGAGCCCGAACCCGGGCCAGAACCCGAGCCCGACCCCGATCCGGAGCCCGAACCCGAGCCCGGCGAATCCTATTCGCCGCCCACCTTTCAGATGGACACAGCCCCCCAGGAAGACCGGGGCAAGGGACGGATCATCCTGATCGCGGCAGTGGCCCTGCTCTTGGTGCTGGGTGCGCTGTGGTACTTGTTCTGGGACGATATCCAGGATTATTTCTCTGACGAGCCGATCATTGCCGAACCTGTTGATGAGCCGGTTGACGAGCCAATAGACGAACCCGTGGACGATCCGGGCGACATTCCGCTCATCGACCCCCTGGAACCCGGCGACATGCCTGAAGTCGCGACCGTGGACCTGCCCGACCCCGTGTACGAGCCTACGGAGCAGGCCCTGGACAGTTTGGGCCGGGCCCGCGAGGCCCTGTCCGGGGACCTGACGCCCGAAGGCGCGCTGGAGCTGGGCCAGGAAATCTACGGCGCTGAAGACGACGCGGACGCCGCGTTCCTGCTCATCGAGTTCGCCGCGGACATGGGCAATCCCCAAGCCGCGCTCATGACCGGCCGTTTTTACGACCCGACCTTTGAAGGCCCCACCGGCACCATCATCCCCAACCCGGCCATGGCTATTGAATGGTATCAAATGGCCGCGGCCGAGGGGGTAAGTGAAGCGGACGACGACCTCAACCGTTTGCGCGGTTGGGTCCAGGACCGCGCCGACCAAGGCGACCGGGAAGCCATCCAACTGCTTGAAAGCTGGCAATAACCGCCGGCCAAAGGGAGCCACGCATCATGCTCACCACACGCTTTCTCACGCCCAGCGCTCAGCGCGCGACATGGGTCTTGTTGGTCCTGTCCGCGCTCATGGCCTGCCTGCTGACGATCCTCGCTCCGGCCCCGGCCCTTGCCCAGGACCGGGAACCCCTGCTCATCGAGGGCAAAAGCAGCCTGTACCAACGAGTCATCGTGCACCCCGAGGCTTCGCTCTATGCCGAGCCCTCCACCTCCTCCGGAGTGGTGCGCAACCGGATCAAGCCCTTTTCCGTGTTTTACGTGTACGCGCGCCAGGGCGAGGGCGACGGCCAGTGGCTGGAAGTGGGCGCGTCCACCAACGGCGAGGTCCTGGGCTGGCTGCCCGGGAACAAGGCCTCCCAGTGGAACCAGGCCCTGACCTTGGTCTATACGGACCGCACGGGACGCATGCCCGTGCTCTTTTTCGACGACTACGATTCCCTGGAAGCCACGGCCCGGGCCGAGAGCCCCGAAGCCGAGATGAGGCGGCTCATGGCCGAGTTCGAGGCCATGCGCGGGGGTGCCATGGATTGGGACGAGGAATTTCCGGTCCTGGCCCATGAACAAGTAGACGAGGCCGTGCCCCGCGACCTGTTCTACATCATGCCCATCTTCGAGGTCACGGAACCCGCTGAAAGCGTCAAATTTCTGCAAGTGGCGTCCATCAATCCCGGTGAACGCCCGCCCGAGGTGGTGGGCGCGCTCAAGACCGGCATTGTCTTTGTCATCGACACGACCATCTCCATGGGGCCGTACATTGAACGCACCCGCGAGGTAGTGCGCACCATCTATGACGAAATCGAGGACAAGGGGTTGGAGGACAAGGTGGGTTTCGGTTTGGTGGGATTTCGCTCCAGCACCGAGGCCAGGCCGGGCGTGGAATACACCAGCCGCGTATACTCGGACATCCGCGACGCCACGGAGCGCGAGGCCTTTGAGCAGGCCCTGGCCTCCATGCGCGAGGCCTCGGTCTCGACCCACACCTTTAACG
>QZKZ01000176.1 GCA_004796465.1 Desulfovibrio sp. | reverse complement strand
GGAGCGAGACAGGCTCTGCCCAGCGTGAACTCGACCACAAGCTGTTCTTGCTCAAGACCCTGCACGACGCTGCCCGGGACTTTCTCGCCATGGGCGAGCCCCGGGAAATGCTGTCCACGTTCCTGCTCATGTCCATGGGGTCCATGGGCACGGGCAAGGGTTTTGTCCTGCTCCTCGACCCCGGCACCACGGACGTGCTGGTCGAACACCGGGGCCTGGACGCGCAAGAGTCGGCAGGCCTGCTTTCCGAATCCGCGCATATCGCCACCACCTATATCCGGGACTGCGGGCTTTCGGTCCTGGACGAAGGCCGCTCCCACGCCCGGCTCGTGCTGCGGGGTGGAGACGGCTCGCCCGCCTCGTTGCCGCCCGGCACGGACGTGGTCCTGGTCTGGGCCTTGGACGAGGGCTGCTCCGGGCTCTGCGGCTTGGGCCGGAAAATCACGGGCCAACCCTACACGGACGGGGATGTGGACTACCTGCTCAACCTGGTGGACCTCATGGCCCAGGCCTTGGCCAAGACCTTGGCCATCAGGACGGCCCAAGGGCTGAACCGGGAAATGGAGCGCAAGCACGCCGAACTGGAGCGGTTGCTGAACCGGACCGAGTCGTCCCAGGTCGAGTTGGACAAGCGGGTCTATCATTTGAACGTGCTCTACGACACCACGGTGGAGCTGTCCCGCTTCAGCCGTCCCCGGGAGATCATCGATTCCTTTTTGCTCCTGTTGCTGGGCTCCTTTAGCGTGGAAAACGGGCTCATCTTGCTGCCGGGCAAGCAGGGCCAAGAGCTGGAGATTTCGTTGCGAGGCGATTTTTCCGAATCTTCCGGCAGGGTCGCGGACGGCCCGGACACGGTGGCCGACCCCGTGTCCTTATTGGGCTTGGACCTGACCCATGCCAAACAATTGCTTTACCTGTGCATGGGGGCCGTGGATTTTGAAAAGCTGACGCCCCTGTCCGCGCAGCTCTTGCCCGGAGCGTCGGATTCGCTGTGGGACCAAGCACCGGAGCTGCCTGTCCGGCCCCACGCCGCGATCCTGTTCCGCATCGGCGAGGGCTCGCCCGGACTGCTCTGCCTCGGCCCCAGGCTCACGGGCGACCCCTACAAGGATGAAGACCTTGAAGTCCTGCTCACCCTGTGCGGCAATTTTCTCATCTTCATGAAAAACGCCAGGGCTTTCGCCACCATCGAGGGGCTCAATACAGACCTTTCCGCGCGAAATATCGAGCTGCAGACCACCCTGGACGAACTCACGGCCAGCCGGAGCCGGGTCGAGTTCCTGGAGCGGGCCGGGGCGCGGGTGAGCGCCGCGTTGAAACGGGAGATGGACCGGCTGGGCCGTGCCTCCAAATGGGACCTGCTGTGGGTGGCCCTGGCTGCGCTGGTCCTGGGGCTGGCGTTCAACTCCTTCAGCCCGTTCGGCGTGCCCCTGGTGCCCGAGGTCATGACCCGGGAATCCTCGCCCAGCCTGGACGCGGCCCAGGCCCTGGACCTCTACGAGTCGGGCCAAGCCCTGATCATCGACGCCAGGCCGCCCGAATTTTTTGCCCAGGGCCACGTGGCCGAGGCCGTGAATCTGCCCCCGGCCCTGTTCGATTTTATCTACGCCATGAAGATCGCCCCCCTGGACCCGTCCACGCCCCTGCTGGTCCATGGCCGCAGCATCAGCAGCATCTACGACGAGGAAGTGGCCCACCGCCTCAGCTCCCAGGGCCACGGCCAGGTCATGGTCATTCATTCCGATTTGGAGGAACTGGAAGAGTTGGGCTTTCCCGTGGAGCGGCCCCGGGAGACACCAGCGTCGTGATTTCGGCCCTTTTGCTGCACACGGACAGCTACTACCTGGTCAGGCAAGTCTATCCCTACGGCCTGGACCTCATCGCCGCCCACCTCAGGCGCAACGGCCTGCAAGCAGAGATCGCCCACCCCCTGCTGCCCGGCCCGGACCCGTCCGCCAACCTTGCTGGATTGCTTGAGCGCACGAACCCGGACGTAATCGGTCTGGGCCTGCGCAACATCGATACAACCATGGCTTGCGAGGAATACGGCGACCACCCGGGGCCGGGGTTCCAGACCTTGTTTTTCCCGCCCAAGGTGCGCGCAATGGTGGCGGCCCTCAAAGAGCTGGCTCCGGATATTCCCATTATCGCGGGGGGCTGCGGTTTCAGCGTGGCCCCGGCGGAGTTGCTGGAGTATCTCGGCGTGGAGTTTGGGGTGGTGGGCGAGGGCGAGGAGCCGCTCCTGCGCTTCATGCGGGCTTGGCCCGATCAAGACAGCATCGGCACTATTCCGGGCCTGGTCCAACGCAAGAACGGTGCAATCCAGCGTACTCCCCGCGAGCCCTACGAGTTCAGCGACCAGGGCCAACACCGCGATCCCGGCTTCGCCCACGCCTTCGAGACCACCGGGATTCCCGTGCGCACCCGCAGAGGCTGCAACCGCAAGTGCTCGTACTGCGTGGAACCGCTCATCGAGGGCAGGAAATACCGTTTCCGGGAAACCTTTGATGTGGTGCAAGAGCTGCAAACCCTGGCCCAATCCCCGGGCAAAATCGCCAAGATATTTTTCGCGGACACGGAATTCAACCTGCCGGACGAGCAGTACGCCATCCAATTGATGCGGGACATCACCAAGGCCGGGCTGGACTCCAGCTTCCATTTCGCCACCCAAGTCGCGGCCAAGCCCTTTTCCCGGGAGTTCGCGGAACTGGCCGCTGAACTGGGCCTGGCCCTGATCATGAGCTGCGAGAGTTTTGCCGATGAGGTGCTGGCCCAAAACGGTATTGAGTACCAACAAGCAGACATTGAGCGCGCCCTGGAGTTGTGTGAGCAAACCGGGCTGGACGTGACCGTGAACCTGATCTTCGGCCTGCCCGGCGAGACCTGGGAAAGCGTGGAACACACGGTCCAGGCCATGCAGCGGCTGGGCCAAGCCGCGACCCGCCGCTTCGAATACACTGTGGGCGGCAGGATCTATCCGTCCACGCCCTTGGCCGGACTGGCTGCCGCGCCCGGGGCCGAGGACCATATCCACGGCCCCAAGCACGATGATCTTCTCGCGCCCCGTTTCTACTGCTCACCCGCGCCGCCCCTGGAACTCAAGGCGCACATTGACGAACGCCTTGAGTTTGCCATGGAGTTCCGCAATCGGGTCGAGCCCGAGCGCTTCCAAGCCTTGGCCATGTGCTACCAGGCTGACCACGGGGACTGGGATGACGCGGCCCAGGGCTTTGCCCAAGCCCCGGCCACGGCCCAGGCCTCCAGCTTTGACTATCTCTTCCGAACCCTTGCGGGCGCGGGCCAAGTCGATGCCGCGCGCGTGGTGTGCCGGGCCATGCTCGCCGCTGGGAACTCCCGGCCCAACGATCCCGTGCTTGCCGAGCCTCTGGGTCTGGCCCAATTCTACATGGGGTTGCTCCCCGGCTGACCCTTTTGGCTGCCACAAGTTACCGCCGGAGTCCCCAAGGGGACTCCGGCGGCAAGTTAGAGGATGGAGTGTGCTTTCGGGTAGTTAGGTCAAGCTACGCTTGAGAGGCCGAAACAGCTTGGCCAGGAGACTCTTGCGGTTGATGAGCCTCGGGCTTGCGTCGGCCACCGCGTTGTACGAATACAGCGCGGGATCGTACTCGGTGAGGTAGATCACCTGGACATCGTTGGGGTCGGCCAGCATGGCGTTGGGGTTGGTAGCCTTGACTTCGGCCAAGCGGGCTTCGGCCATGGCGCGCATTTCGTCCAAATCGCCGAAGTTCATGGCGCCCGTGGGGCAACTCAACACACACGCCGGGAGCATGCCGTTCTGGACCCGGTCAATGCACATGTCGCATTTGGACATGGCGCTGGAGTCCGGGGCTTGCCTGGGGATGTCGTAGGGGCAAGCGTCGCGCACGTCTTCCGGGTAGCCCAGGTCAGCGGTCTTTTCAGTGAAAACAACCGCGCCCGTGGCTTCGTCCTTGAGCACCGCGCCTTCAGCGTCCAGGTCGCCGATGTCCTTGCAAGGGGGCACCAGACAATGGCGGCACTGATCCGGGAAGAACAGCCATTTCAGTTCGCCGTCCACCACGGTCTCTTCGAAGCGCACCAACTTCAGGGTGTTGTACGAGAGGTCCGCGGGGTTCTGGTGGGAGCCCCAGTTATGGGTTTGTTCAGCGGGCAGCTTTTTCCATTGCTTGCAAGCTACCTGACAACCACGGCAAGCCGTGCATACCGACAGATCAATAAAGAATCCTTTTGCCATTTTTGCCTCCTTACGCCTTGCTGACGTTGACCATGAAGGCCTTGGTCTCGGGGATGCCGGTATTGGGATCGCCCACGGACGGAGTGAGGAGGTTGGCGGAATCGCCACCTTCGCTTGGGAACACCCAGCCGTAATGCCATGGTATGCCTACTTGGTGGATGACCTGTCCCAAGACTTCGTAAGGCTGGAGCCGCTTGGTCACGATGGCCACTGCCCACAGCTTGCCGCGCACGCTTTCCACCCAGACCTTGTCGCCGTTGGCGATGCCACGGAGCTGGGCCAATTCCTCGCTCATTTCGCAGAACATCTGCGGCTCGGCTTCAATGAGCCAATCCTGGTGGCGAGTCATGAGGCCGGTTTGCCAGTGCTCGGTCACGCGGTACGTGGAGCAGACAAAGGGGTAGCGCGGGTCGCACACAGCCTTTTCCTCGGCCGAGAACTGCAGGGCCACGGGGTTGTGCAACTGCGAGGAGAACGGGTGCTCGGGCACGGGGCATTCCATGGGCTCGTAGTATTCGGGCAGGGGACCGTCGGCCCGGCCTGGTCCGAACACGTGGCTGAAGCCGGAAGGCTTCATGATGAAGGGATACTTGGTGCCGGGAGCCCAGCCGCCGTCAGGCACGTCGCCGATCCACTTCTCGCCGTTCCAGGCGATGACCGCTTTTTCCGGGGCCCAGGGATTGCCCTCGAGGTCCACGGAAGCGCGGTTGTAGATGATCCGGCGGTTGACCGGCCAACACCAGGAGAAGTTCGGGTAGAGCCCGATCTGCTCTTGTTCCGGGGTTTGGGTCAGGTCAGTGCGCGCGGCCATGTTGCCGTTTCCGGTGTAGGAGTTGCAATACAGCCAGTTGCCCGAGCAAGTGGTGCCGTCGTCCTTGAGGAAGGCGAAGCTGGGCACCAGGTCCCCGGCCTTGAAGGACTTGCCCTTGTCCGGGAATTCCACGTCAGCCAGGAAGTAGCCGTTGATGAGCTTGGCCACTGCATGGGCGTCGTATTCGCCGTGCTCGGTCCAGGTCTCAATGGCCAGGTTGGTCACGGGCTCGGGAGTCTCGCCGCCCTCGGACGCATAGAGTTTCTGGATGCGGTCCATGAGGTCGGTGATGATGTGCCCGTCCGAGCGGGTGTCGCCCAGGGTTTGCGGACCAGCCACGCGCCACTGCATCCAGCGGCCCGAGTTGGTCACCGAGCCTTCCTTTTCAATGGAGGTGCAGCAGGGCAGGAAAAAGACCTCGGTCTTGATCGACGCGGGGTCCATGCCCGGGCCCTTCCAAAAGGAGCCGGTCTCGTTCTCGAACAGATTGACGTTGACCATCCAGTCCAGGGTAGCCATGGCTTCCCTGTTCTTGTTGGCGTTGGCGCCGCCGCAGGCCGGGTTCTGGCCCCAGGCGAAGAAGCCTTTGAATTCGCCCTGGCTCATGGCGTCGAACATGGCCAGCCAGGTGTAGTTCTTGCCGTCCTCGCCCTTGGGCAGCCAGTCGTAGCTCGTGGCGTGGTCCGCTCCGGGCCACATGGCCTTTAAGAGGCTCACCGAGTACTTGGGATAGTTGCCCCACCAGTTCGCGCTCATGGGATCGTTGGTGGTGGGCGTGAACTTGGTGTTGTAGGCCTCCAGGCTGTCATTGGAAGCCCTGGGGGTCTTGAGGTAGCCGGGCAGGATGTGCATCAGCAGGCAATGGTCCGTGGACCCCTGCACGTTGGATTCGCCGCGCAGGGCGTTGACGCCGCCGCCGGCCACGCCGATGTTGCCGAGCAAGAGCTGGTTGATCGCCATGTTGCGGATGTTCTGCACACCCACGGTGTGCTGGGTCCAGCCCATGGCGTACATGATGGTGCCTGACTTGTTGGCTTGGCCCGTGGCCGCGTAGGCCTCGTACACCGCAAGGATCTTATCCTTGGGCGTGCCTGTGACCTGGGAGACCGTGTCCACGTCGTAGCGCGACATATGCTGCTTGAGGAGCTGGAACACGCAGCGGGGGTCTTGCAGGGTCGGGTCCTTGAGCTCCAGGCCGTCCTCGCCCTTCTTGAAGGCCCAGGCCGACTTGTCGTACTTGCGGGTCTCGGGATTGAAGCCCGAGAACACGCCGTCCACAAAGTCGTATCCGTCATCGAGGATGAACGAGGCATTGGTGTAGTTGACCACGTAATCCTTGAAATACAGCTCGTTATCCAGGATGTACTTTGTCAGACCGCTCAGGAAGGCGATATCCGAGCCGGAACGCAGGGGGGCGTAGATATCGGCCTTGGCCGAGGTGCGCGTGAAGCGCGGGTCCACGTGGATCAGGGTCGCGCCCTTTTTCTGGGCCTTGGTGACCCACTTGAAGGAAACGGGGTGGTTTTCGGCAGCGTTGCTGCCCATTATCAGAATGCAATCACTGTTTTTGATGTCGATCCAGTGATTGGTCATCGCGCCGCGTCCGAACGACTCTGCCAGAGCCGCAACAGTAGCGCTGTGTC
>QZKZ01000337.1 GCA_004796465.1 Desulfovibrio sp. | reverse complement strand
TTTCATATTCGCAGTTGGCCTTCACAGCCAGGTCCCCGGTGACCTCACTGCAGGCTTGCAAGGCCTCCACCGCCAGGTCGTAATCCCGCATGAGTTGGAAAATCTTGGCCAATTGCATGAACACGTCGGGATGGTGCGCTATGTCCAGGCCTTCAATCTTCAGACACTCCTGCCAAGTCTGTACGGCCCGGTCCATGTCGCCCATGGATTCATAGACGCCGGCCAAGCGCGACAACAGATCAAAGGCGATTTCCGGATCCATGCCGAATTCAAGGTACATGGCCTCGAGCAAGGCCTCGCCGGACTCATAGTCGCCGCGGACGTTGAGCGCCACGTCCAGCAGCCGGTTCCATGCTTCCCAGCGCTGCGGCCCCTCGGGATAGGTCTGCAGGTATTCTTCATACAGGGCTTCAGCATCGGAAAAGTGTCCGGCTGCGTAGGATTCCCTTGCTTCGGCTACCTGGCTGGGCAGCTCTCGTTCCTCGGCGCAAGACATGAACATGCCCAACACCAGGACAGCAACGAGCAGGCTCCCGCAGTGCCGAATCCCTTGCGCGGTTTTCATGCTGGAAAACCCCTTAGCCCTCTTCGTGGTGATGGCCGTTTTCGCGAACCAAGTCGAATCCCGCCACAATACCGCCTTCATCCAAACGCACCAAACGCACGCCCTGGGTGGCCCGGCCTACCAGACTTACGTCTCTCAGAGGTAAACGGATGATCTTGTTGCCCGAAGTCAGCAGGATCATCTCATCCTGCTTATTGACCGTGACCGCGCCGATCACATGCCCGGTCTTGGGTGTCACGCGCATGTTGATCACGCCCTTGCCGCCCCTGGTCTGGAGCCGGTATTTCTCCAATGGTGTGCGTTTGCCGTAGCCCTTGTCAGAAATGGTCAACATCTCGGGCCGGTCATCACCCTCGACCACCACGGCAGCCACCACTGTATCCTCCTCACGCAGAGCGATGCCCTTGACGCCCGTGGCGCTGCGGCCCATGGCCCTGACCTCGCGGCAGTGGAAGCGGATGGAATAGCCCATTTCCGTGACCAGAACCACCTCGGCCATGGCTTCGATCTCCCGGACCATCATCAACTCGTCCCTGGGCTTGAGGCCCACTGCGATGAGCCCGGACCTGCGGCTGCGGCTGTAGAGGTCGGCCTGGGAGCGCTTGACCATGCCCTTTTTGGTCACGAACAAGAAGGAACTGTCAGCGGAGAATTCGCGCACAGTGAGCGCCGTGGCAATGTATTCCTCCTTATCCAGGGGAATCAGGTTGGCGATGTGCATTCCCTTGGCAGTGCGGCTGCCCTCGGGCACCTGGTGCACTTTCAATTGGTGCATTCGCCCTTTGTTGGTGAACAGGAGGAGAAATTGGTGATTGGACGTGGTGATGAAGTTGTGCACAAAATCGTCTTCCGTGGTGTGCACGCCGGCCACACCCTTGCCGCCCCTTCTCTGCTGCTGGTAGTTGTCCAGGGTGGTGCGCTTGATGTAGCCGCGCCGCGACAAGGTGATCACCACTTCATCGTCGGCAATGAGGTCCTCAATGTCGATGCCCTCGGGGTCCTCGTCCTCAATGCGGGTCCTGCGCGGGGTGGCGTAGGTGGACTTGAGCTCGCCCAACTCCTCGCGGATCACGGACTTGAGCACGTCGTCGCTGCCCAGGATCGATTTGAAGTATTCGATTTTCTTGAGCAGGTCCGCGTATTCCTCGTTAAGCTTGTCCCGCTCCAGGTTGGTCAAGCGCTGCAAGCGCATATCCAGGATGGCCTGGCTCTGCACGTCGGACAGCTCAAAACGCACCATGAGCTTTTCCTTGGCTTCGGTGGGCGTGGCCGAGGAACGGATCAGGTTCACGATCTCGTCGATATTATCCAGGGCGATGCGCAGGCCTTCCAGGATGTGGGCCCTGGCCTCGGACTTGGCCAAGTCAAAGCGGGTGCGCCTGAGGATAACTTCCCGGCGGTGGTCCAAAAAGCAGCTCAGGGCCTGCTTGAGATTGAGCAGTTGGGGCCGGTTGTTGACCACGGCCAGCATGTTCACGCCAAAGGACGTTTCCAGGGAGGTGAATTTGTAGAGCTGGTTGATGATCAGCTCGGGAATCATGCCCTTTTTCAGCTCGATGACAATGCGGATTCCCTTGCGGTCTGATTCATCGCGTAGGTCACTCACGCCTTCTATCTTGCGATCATTGACGAGAGCCGCAATCTTTTCCACCAAGGTGGATTTGTTCAGGGCAAAGGGAATCTCCGTGATAATGATGGCTTCCCGGCCACGCTTGCGTTCTTCCACGTTGACCACGCCGCGAATCTTCACCGTGCCCCGGCCAGTGGTGTAGGCATCGCGCAGGCCTTGGCCCGCGAACAGGATCGCACCCGTGGGAAAATCCGGAGCCTTGATGAACTCCATGAGATCAATGGATTCGGCCTTAGGGTTGTCGAGCAAGTAGAGCAGGCCGTCCACCAGTTCGCCCAGGTTGTGGGGCGGAATGTTGGTGGCCATGCCCACGGCAATACCCGAGGAACCGTTGAGCAGCAGGTTGGGCACCTTGGTGGGCAGGACAGAAGGCTCTTCCAGGCTGTTGTCGTAGTTGGCCCGGAAATCAACGGTCCGCTTTTCAATGTCTGAAATGAACTCACCGGCCAAGCGGGCCATGCGCACTTCCGTGTACCGCATGGCTGCGGCAGAGTCGCCGTCGATGGAGCCGAAGTTGCCCTGGCCGTCCACCAAGGGATCGCGCAAGGAAAAGGTCTGGGCCATGCGCACCAGGGCGTCGTACACTGCGGAGTCGCCGTGGGGGTGGTATTTACCAATCACGTCACCCACTATACGCGCGGATTTTTTGTAGGCCCGGTTGTAGTAGTTGGACAGATCGTGCATGGCGAACAAAATGCGCCGGTGCACGGGTTTAAGTCCATCGCGAACGTCCGGAATGGCCCGGCCGATGATCACGGAAAGGGAGTACTCCAGGTAGGACTTCTGGATCTCCTGTTCGATGCTGATGCTGTCAGGCAGATGCGTCATATTCGTTGGTTCCCTGTGTCAACGGGCCGTGTATGGCGCCCGTTATGGTCGCTGAAATCTAGATGTCGAGTTCCTGCACCTTGAGAGCGTTGCGTTCAATGAATTCCCGGCGCGGTTCCACCTTGTCGCCCATGAGTTTGGTGAACAGCTCGTCCGCTTCAATGCCGTCATCCACGTTCACCTTGAGCATGGTCCGATTGTCCGGATTCATGGTGGTTTCCCAGAGTTGATCCGGGTTCATCTCGCCCAGGCCCTTGTAGCGCTGGATGGAAATTCCCTTGCGCGCTTCCAGAAGCACCGTGTCCAAGAGCTCGAATATGTCGTCCACATCCTGCTCGTTTTCGCCCTTTTGCATGGTGAAGGTCAGGCCGCCACACATCTTGCGGATGTCGGCCAAGGCTTCGTAGGTCTGGCGGTAGAGCTTGGCGTTGAAAAACTCGGAACCAAGCCGGGTCACGCGGCCTTCGGCATCGGTAATGAGCAGGTAGATGCGGCGTTCAATGTCGTCTTCCTGGACCATGTAGTCGATGGTGAAGCCACGCTCGGCCATAAAAGCCGTGAAATCGTCGTGCTCCCCCTGGTCAAAGCCCGTGGGCACGAGCTTTCGCTCGAAATCCAGAAAAGCCAAGATCATTTCCCGGCCCAGACCCATGTTTTCAGCCTCTTCCAAACGGGACTTGATGAAACGGATGGCATTGAACAGGTCAACGATCTGGCTTTCCTTGAATGCCACGCCATTGCCCTTGGCCGTAAGGCTCAGGGTCTTGCTGATGCGCTCCAGGAGAAAGGCGTCCAGAGCCTCCTCGTTGGGAATGTACTTGTCCGTGCCCTTGCCGTGGACCCGGAACAAGGGGGGTTGGGCAATGTACAGGTACCCTTCGTTGATCAGCTTGCGGTACTGGCGGAAGAAAAAGGTCAGGAGCAGAGTGCGGATGTGCGCGCCGTCCACGTCAGCGTCAGTCATGATCACGACCTTGTGGTAGCGGAGCTTGGACAAGTCGAGACCGTTCTCTTCACCCATTTCATCGAGGTCGTCATCGCTTTCCTCGGCGATCCCCAAGCCCATGGCCGTGATCAAGGCGCGGATTTCCTTGTTGCCCAGCATTTTTTCAATACGGGTCTTTTCCACGTTGAGGATTTTTCCCCTCAGGGGAAGAATGGCCTGATAATTGGGATCGCGGCCCTGCTTGGCTGAACCACCTGCCGAGTCGCCCTCGACGATAAAGAGTTCGCTCAGTTCAGGTTTCTTGCTTTGGCAATCCGCCAGCTTGCCGGGCAGGGCGTTGTCGGACAGGGCACCCTTGCGCCGGACCAAGTCCTTGGCCTTGCGCGCGGCTTCCCGGGCCCGGGCCGCGTCCACCACCTTTTCCACGATAAGCTTGGCGTCCTTGGGATTTTCCTCCAGGAAACGGTTGAGCTTTTCGTAAACCAGGGTGGCCACCAGGCCTGTGACCTCGCTGTTGCCCAGCTTGGTCTTGGTCTGGCCCTCGAACTGGGGCATGGGCAGCTTGACGCTGACCACCGAGGTCAGACCTTCGCGCACGTCGTCGCCCGTGAGTTTGCGTTTGAGCTTCTTGGGCAGGTCGGAGTTGGCTACGTAGGTATTGAGCGCGCGGGTCAGGGACGTCTTAAAGCCAACGAGGTGGGTACCGCCTTCCTTGGTGCGGATGTTGTTGGCGAATGTCAGGACGTTTTCCTTGTAGCCCGTGTTGTACTGCACCGCAAACTCGATCATCACCTCTTCGGCCTGACCCTCGCCAAAAATGATGTCGTGCACCGCGCTTTCACCCGAGTTCACGTCCCTGACGAACTGAACAATGCCGCCGTCAGCGCGGAACACATCGCTCTGATTGGTGCGCTCGTCATTGAACTCGATTTCCAGGCCCTTGTTGAGATAGGCCAATTCCTCGAAGCGCTTGCGCAGGGTGTCGTACACAAACTGGTTGGTCTCGAAAATTTCTTCGTCGGGCCGGAAGCGGATGGTGGTGCCCGAGGATTGGGCCTCGCCTTCCTCGGTCAGGGGCGTGACCGGAATGCCGCGCTCGTAGCGCTGCTTGTAGCGCTTGCCGTCGCGACGGACCACGACTTCGAGGTATTCTGACAAGGCGTTGACCACGGACACGCCCACGCCGTGCAAGCCGCCCGATACCTTGTAGGTGTCGTTGTCGAACTTGCCGCCGGCGTGGAGCACGGTCATCACGACTTCGACTGCCGGCCTGTTTTCCTTGGGGTGCATGTCCACGGGGATGCCGCGGCCCCGGTCGCTGACCGTCACGGAGTTGTCCATGTGCAGGTTGACCTTGATCCGGTCGCAATAGCCTGCCATGGCTTCATCCACCGAGTTGTCCACCACCTCGTACACCAAGTGGTGCAAGCCCCGGATGTCCGTGGACCCGATATACATGGCCGGGCGCTTGCGCACCGCGGACAGGCCTTCGAGCACGGTGATGCTGTCAGCCGTATACTGCTGGTTGCTCTGTTCTTGCGTCATGGTTAACTGCTTTCCTCGCTGTAATACGTCTCTTCAACTATTTTCATGGGCATAATGATCACGTTGTAGTCGGGATCGTCCGCGCCACGGATACCGCAGGGACCTTCACTGCCTGTGAGGGTGAACTCCAGTTTATCCGATTGGTAATGACCCAGGATTTCTATGAGATTCCTCGTGGGAAAGGCAATTTTGTCCAGGTCCCCGGAAAAGGAGGTGGCCAAGGTTTCCGTGGCTGACCCAACTTCCTGGCCTTGGGTGGTCAGCACGCACTCGTCCTGGCCAAAACTGAAATAGGTGCAGCGGTTGTTCTCGGTGTTGAAGATGAGCAGCCGCTCCAAGGCGTCGAGCAGTTCGCCTCTGTCCACGGTGAGGGTGGAAGCGCCGTCTTCCCCGAGTTTGGCCAGGAAATTATGGTATTCCGGGTACTGATAATAGGACAGGGGCAGGCTGAAGGTCTCGCTGTGGTCGCCGGTGCGGAAAAACAAGCGCTTGTTGGAGATATTCAATTCAATTTCATCGCTGGACAGCCATTTCTTGAGCTCACCGATGTACTTCTTTTGCACCAGGATGCCTTCTTCGGGCAGCAGGGCGTGCAGATCGTCATGCAAAAAGCTGAACATGGCGAACTGGTGGCCATTGAGTCCGCAGACCTCGATGCGTTGCTCGGTCTGAGGTTTGAGGGACATGCAGGCAATGGCCTCCATGGTGTCCTCGTCGCTGATGCAAAAGGAGATGCGGTCAATAAGCTCTTGCAGGATATCACCTGACCAGAACACGGAGTCGGAATTAGGGAACTCCGAAAAGTTCTGAAACCAGGTCTGGTCATTGGTGGGCAATTTATACTTGCGCGCGCCTTGCTCAATGACCAAGGCCTTGTTTTCCTGATCCAAGGACAAGGCGATTTCCCCTTCGGGCAGTTTTTTCATGAGTTCGTAAAAGGATCTGCCCTGAACTCCCGCCAGTCCTGAATCCTGAATATCGGCTTTGTACGCGCCGCAGAATTCCAGGTTGGAATCCGTGGACATGATGTGCAGCAGCCCGTCCTCGACCTTGAGCCAGATAGTCCGGAGAAATGCCGCTCCGGTCTTGGTCGGGATAATGTTGGCCGATTTGTGCAGCCCTTCGATGATGTCCGTCTTAATGACTTTAAGAAACATAAGGAATCTCCTTTTCCTGTTGTCTCTGTGTGCCTTTGTTTCTATCTCGTGTAATCGTTTGAATTCTAAGAGACAAATCTTCGCGTTAACAAGTGACGATTCAGTGACTAAGGAACCTTGGCACAGAATATCGGGATCACATGTTGAGGGACAAACAGGTTTTCTTCAGGTGTGTTACCACGGATTTCATATCCTTATTATGTGCTTGTAATTGTTTAATTTTGTTCACCGAGTGCATGACTGTGCTGTGGTCCTTGCCACCGAACACACGGCCCAGTTGAGGATAGGAACTGCCGATGAGTTCCCGGCACAGGTACATGGCCACTTGGCGAGCGGTGACAATGTCCTTGTTGCGCCGTTTGCCCGTTAAGTCCCGGACCCCTATCTTGTAATGGTCGGCCACCACGGAGAGGATTTGGCCGGGTTCAAGACGGGCTGAATCCTTGTCCTTGGTGGGGTCGATGATCTTAAGAAAGGTTTTTTCAGGGATGTCTTTTTGCACCAAGCTCTTGAACGCAAACAGCTTGAGCAAAATGCCCTGTATGGATCTGAAGTCGCGGAATCTTTGGGCAAGGATCAGGACCTGGGCTTTGGTGAGTCGGATCTTTTTGGTTTCGCACATGGTGTTGATGTACTTGATGAGCGATTCCAGGTCCGGTCCCTTGAGATTGACAGAGAGTCCCCAATTCAAGCGCGCTTGCAATTTTGGGTGGAGCATCTCAATGTGCTCGACATCTCGTGTGGAACAAAAAATCATTTGTTTTTTCTTATTATAAAAATGATCAAAAAGAGCTATGAATTCGTTTTGAATAAAAACAAAGTCCTCAAGTAACTGTATGTCGTCAATCAAGAGGAAGTGAAATGTGTATAAATATTGTCGAGTCTTAAAAACATCGCTTCCACTTCTTCGATATATAAAATCAATGTCCTCGATATTACCATAAAAAATATTCTTTTCATCTACTGTTTTCGCTAATTCATTGCCAATTGCCTTGAGAAGGTGAGTCTTTCCCGCGCCACTTTCTCCATATAAAAGGAGAGGGTTAAAAGAACCATCTTTTTTTACAGCAACTTCACGCGCTGAAACAAAAGGAAAATGGTTATTTTTGCTAACAATGAAGTTCTCAAAGGTAAATGCATGGCCATATGGCAGTCCTGTCCGCGTCCGCTTGGAAGAAGGCACCGGAAAAAAATGGGCTCCCTTGGCGCCGGGCAGATCGTAATCAAGCACATAGCCCGGTCCAAGCAAACGGCTCACCTGTTCCTCGAAACGGGCCTGCATGTTGGCCGTGAACCAATCCGCGAACAAGGCGTGGGGAAAGGAGACCCTCAGACGTTTTTCAGTATCTTCGTAAGCAATGCCGAGCGGGTCAAACCATTGCCTGAGTTCGTCATGGGAACAGGATTGCTCGAGATGTTGCCGCAAGGTCTCTTTCAAGGGCCCTAATCCATTCACACGACAGGAGCCGGCACACCCTTTGTCCATACAGACTTTCAGGGTAGTACCAGCTTCCCAAGAGAAAGAAATTACCTAGCATAAAAGGGTCAACGCGCCAAGCCGTCAGGGTCAACCCTAGTCTACCGGTATCTCTTACAATATACACCAAGTTACTGAAAGAAAAATGTGTATTATTTTGAATTAATACAACTTTTTCAATTCATCCTCATCCATGGAAAAGGAGTGTTCCGGACCGGGAAAACTCCCTTGCTCCACTTCCTCGCGGAATCGAGTCAGGGCATCGCCAATGTTTTCGGACAATTTCGCGTATTGTTTGGCGAACTTGGGAAGAAATTGATCGTAGAGGCCCAGGATGTCGTGGATCACCAATACCTGGCCGTCACACCCCACTCCCGCGCCAATCCCTATGGTGGGAACCGGACACGCCTCGGTGATCTTCTCGGCAATAGGCGCGGGAATAGCTTCCAATACTATGCTGAAGCATCCGGCCTCGGCCAGAGCCAAAGATTCATCCACCAGCTTTTTCGCGGCCTCCGCGGTCTTGCCCTGGACTTTGAATCCACCGAGTTGGGCAACCCGCTGCGGAGTTAAGCCTATATGGCCTTGCACAGGGATTCCCGCCTGCACCATGGCCTCGACCTGAGGCAGAACAAGCCCGGCTCCTTCGAGCTTGACCGCGCGAACTCCACCTTCACGCACCATCCGTCCGGCATTGATAAGAGCCAGCTCAACCGAGGGCTCATACGACATGAACGGCATGTCACCGATGACCAGTGCCCTGGTCACGGCGCGGGATACGGGCTTGCAGTGGTGGATCATCTCATCCAGGGTCACGGACAGGGTGTCCTCATGCCCCAAAACGACCATGGCCAGGGAATCGCCAATAAGGATCATGTCAACGCCGCTTTTGTCAGCCAGCAAGCCAAAAGGGTAGTCATAGGCCGTGAGCATGCTCAGCCTGCGTTGCCCCTTGGCTTGCTTGATCATGGGCGCGGTAACTGGTTTGTCCATTGCTGCCTCCTTGTTTGGGGAGCAGCAGCATACGCAACCCAGGCCAAGGGTGCAACGGTTCCACTTTTTTCCTTACCTGGAGGGGGATACCAATTTTTCTCAGGCCATTGACGCGCCCGTGGCAAGAGTATATTGACCGACCAGTCGGTCATTTTTTTAGGAGTGACATGCTGCATGATAAACCCAGCACCAAGTCCGCGTGAACAGCGCAAGCAAGAAAAGCGGCAACGTATCTTGGCTGCCGCTGCCCAGGTCTTTTCAGACAACGGCTTTTCCCGAACCACCATGTCTCACGTGGCGGAGCGCGCAGACGTGGGCAAGGGAACCCTGTACGAATATTTTCCCAGCAAGGATGACCTGTATTACAGCGTGTTCCAATCCCTGGTCCGGGAAGTCTTCGCTGGATTGTCCCTGGACCGGGAAAGGGAGACCGCGGCTGAAGAGCTCATGGAACTCAACGTGATGATGGTCGCCAATATGGAGGGGTTTCGTGATCACTATGGCCTTTTCATGGAGTTCTGGTCTGCCTCGGCATCGTCACATTCACGTGAGAGGTTTCAGGAAGGTTTTAGGGAGCTGTATACTCTCTTCGGTGATCATGTGGCCGGGATTCTGCGCAAAGGGGTCTCACAGGGAGAATTTCGAGACGACCTGGATTGTGGAGCCTTGGCCGCGTCCCTGGTCTGCGCTTGGGACGCCATGGGCTTGCAGGCGTGGTTCGACCCGGCGTTTTCACCTGGCAGGGTCGCCAACGAGTTCATGCGGGTCATTTTCCGTGGAATAAACCGAGAAGAATAGTTCCTGACAATATCAACCCAGGGAGAAGCGCCACCCCAGGAGGTGTAATCCATGAAATCCGGATACGTGTTGAGTCTTATCCTTCTTGTTTTTGTTATTACTGCGCCGGCTCGTGCCCAAGATTCCCAGAACGCGACAAACGAATTCCCAGGAATCGAAGTTGATGCCCAAGCAGCCGGTGAATTGGTCAAGGCCGCGCATGAATATTGGCGCGGCCAGAGTTCCACCGGAGTCATGGAGATGACCATCCACCGCCCGGACTGGGAGCGGGTCATGACCATCCAGGTCTGGACCAAGGGCAACGAGGACAGTTTATTTCGCGTGCTGGAGCCTGCCAGGGACAAGGACAACGCCACCCTGAAGCGGGGCCGGGAAATGTGGTCCTACAACCCAAGGGTCAACCGTGTAGTGAAAATACCACCCTCCATGATGTCCCAAGCCTGGATGGGATCCGACTTTTCCAATGACGACCTGTCCAAGACCGACTCCATTCTCGAGGACTACGAGCACCGGGTCATTGGTGTGGAAGAGCACGAAGGCCTTGCCGTGTACGAGATCGAATCCATACCCCTGGAAGACGCGCCTGTTGTCTGGGGCATGATCCGGCTCAAGGTTCGCGAGGACTTCATCATGCTGGAGGAGCTTTTTTTCGACGAGGACATGGAACTGGTCAAGACCATGACCGGCCAGGACATCCAAATGCTCGGTGGCCGCCTCATGCCTCGTGAGTGGCGCATGCAAAAGGCGGATGTCGAGGACGAGTATACCCTGCTCTTCTACCAGGACCTGGAGTTTGACGTGGACGTTCCGGACCGCATCTTTTCCCTGGATTCCCTGCGCAATCCCAGGTGAGCCGGAGCTGGAGGCCCTCATGACTATTGACGGGAAATTGGCGTGGCGCAACGTGTGGCGCAACCCCAGAAGATCGCTGCTGACCATGGCGGCCATCGCATTCGCCGTACTGCTGGTGATTTTCATGGTCTCGTTTCAATTCGGCTCCTACGAGTCCATGATCGCCAATGCCGTGGAAATCGGCACCGGGCACATGCAAATTCAGGCCGAGGGCTATTACGACAAGCCCACCATCCGCAAGGTGATCCCGGACCCCGCGACAGCCATGGAAATTCTGGATTCAGCGCCCGGTGTGGTGGCGTATGCTTCTCGCGGCTCTTCGTTTGCCCTGCTTTCTTCCGAGGACAGGACCTACGGCGGCATGGTTCGGGGCATTGATCCCGAGGCCGAGGCCCGTGTCACGTCCCTGCCCGACTTGGTGCGCGAAGGCGAATACCTGGCTCCGGACGACTACGACCAAGCCCTTATAGGCGAACTGCTGGCTAAGAACCTGGGTGTGGGCATCGGCGACGAGCTGGTGGTCCTGGGCCAAGGCCGGGATGGCTCATTTGCCGCGGCCGTGTATATTATCAAGGGCATTTTTTCCTCGGGCCAGGATGAAATGGATCGGTCCGTGATCCATGTGCCCCTAGCCAATTTCGAGGATACTTTTTTCATGCAAGGGGCTGTCCACGAGATCGTGGTCAAGGCGGACTCCCTGGGCAGTGTCGACGCCACAAGGGAGGCCTTGGCCATGGGCCTTGCCCAAAATGGAGCGGACAACGGCTTGGCTGTTCTCACCTGGGAAGAGCTCTTGCCCGGCATCAAACAATCCATCCAAATGGACATGGTCGGCGGCTTCTTTTTTCATTTGCTGCTGATCATTGTGGTGGCCTTCAGCATCCTCAACACGTTTCTCATGGCTGTATTCGAGCGCACGCGGGAATTCGGGGTGATGATGGCCATGGGCGCGACCCCTGGCCGGCTCGTTCGCTTGCTGTTGCTGGAGTCGGGCTTCACCACTCTGGTAGGCATTATCGCAGGGTTTATCAGCGGTCTGGCCTTGACCTGGTACTTGCAGAAGCAGGGCATTCCCTTGCCCGAATCAACCGTGGAGTTGGTCAAGATGTACGGCATGCCAGAGCGCATGTATCCCAAGTTGTCCTGGTTTTCCCTGACCATCGGACCTGTGGCGGTATCCATAATCACCATGCTCGCGGCCTTGTACCCAGCGCTTCGGGTCAGGCGGCTCACCCCGGCCCAGGCCATGGCCGCAACCTAGACCAGGAGGCACCCCATGTT
>QZKZ01000253.1 GCA_004796465.1 Desulfovibrio sp. | reverse complement strand
GGACCAGGAACGCGCCCATGGCCAAGCCGTTGAACAGGGTGTTCAGGCCGCCGATGTGGTCGAACATGAGGAACACGAGAATGGCCATGGACCGGGGCTTGCGCGATTCATACACCCCGAGCAGCCGGTCCAGGTCGTGGACCATGGCCTTGGGCTTGCCTGTGGAGCCGCTGCTGAACAGGATCAGGCCGGGGCGGCCAGCGTCCCGCAAGGTGTCGAGAAATTCGTGGGACCCGTGGTTGGGAACCGGCTCAACCCCATAGCCGCTGCCAGAGAGGGAGATGAGTGTTTCCACGCACCCCTCTTCCAGGCGCAGGCGGATTTCCTCGTCCTTGGTCGTGGAAATGGGCGCGATGATGTTGCAGTTGGCCAGAAGCGCCAGGAACATGGCCACTCCGTCGATGGTGTAGTCCGAGAGCACGGCCACGCATTGGCCCGGGGTAACGCCCTCATTGCGAAGAAATATTGCGGCCTGTTCCGTGGCGTCCAGGAGTTGGGCATAGCCGACCACTTGGTCGTCTTGGGCCAGGGCGGGCGCGTCGCCAAAGGTGGCCATGCGCCTGAGCAGCCAGTGCGAGTCAACCATGCACGCCTCCCAAATACATGATCTGGCCGGTGATGAAATCGCCTGCTGGGTCCAGGAAAAAGTCCATGACCCGGGCCACGTCCTCGAATTGGGCAAAGCGGGGGATGGCTTGGCGCTCCAAAAGCCGTTGCATGGCCTCCTCGGGCACGTTCTTGATCAGGTCGGTCTTGACCGGAGCCGGGCCTATGGCGTTTACCGTGATGCCCGCCGCGCCCAGTTCGCGGGCCGCGACCTTGGTCAGGGTCTCCACGGCAGCCTTGCTCGCGGCGTAGACCGCTTCTCCTTCCAGGGCCAAGGGCACGGCCACGGTGCTCAGGTTCACGATGCGCCCGTATTTCTTGCGCGTCATGGCCTTGCCCACCTCGCGCAGGAACAGGAACGCACCCTGGAAATTGACCTTCATGAGCCGGTCCACGGTACTCTTGGGCGTGAGCAGGAGGTGGTTCATGGCCGCGGCCCCGGCGTTGTTGATCAAGCAGTCAATGCGGCCCCACTCCTTTTTCAGGCTCTTGACCATGGCCACGACCGCTGCTTCGTCGCCCACGTCCAAGGGGAAGTGGCGGTAGTTCGGGTGGTCCAGGTCGCTGTTTTTCCGGCTGCACCCCGCAACCCGCATGCCGCGTTCAAGGTAGCGTTCGGCCAGGAAACGGCCAATGCCCTTGCGTGTGCCGGTGATAATCAGGGTCGTATTCATGGCCAGTTCCGGAAGCCTGCTACTGCTCGTCCTGGAGCAGGGTTTCAATGTAGCGGGCCAAGCGTTTGACCTGGACAAAGGGCGAGGTCTTCTGGCTCATGGCCCGTTCGTCCGTGAGGGAGATGGCGAGGCCCAGCTCCTCTTCAATGTTTTCTTCCACAAGCACGCACAGGTTGACCAGAGCCATGCTGTCCAGGGTGCCACGCGTGCCGTACAAGGGCGTGGATTCATCGGGCTCGTTCAGTTCGGCAAGGTTGAGCTCCTCGTTGAGTTCCTTGAGGGCGTCAACAATGCAGGCAATGATTTGATCGCGTTGGGGGGTGTCCATGTGCATGCTCGCTTATGATGTGGGTCCCTATTTCACGGCAAGGACCGCGACCCAGGGCAAGGTGTTTTTCCGCGTGGGCCGGATGAAACTCACGGCCTTGAGCAGGGTGAGCACCCACCCGCTCAGGGACCGGCTTTGGGGCTCGTCGAACGAGGCCGGGTTGAAGTGAAAGTGCACTTCGGTTCGGCTGAATCCTTGTTCTTCAAGGACCTTGGCCAGGGCTTCACCGGAAAACCCCTCGCCGTGATGGTGGTGGTATTCGGCCAGGTCCTGGACATCTTTGTCCGGCACGTACTCCGGGTTTCTGCGTCCCTGATACCATTTGAACAGGGCCAGGGCCAGCCGCACGGCCCAACCCGTATGGGGGACGTGGCCGTTGGGGTCCCAGTCCGTGTAGAACACGCCGCCGGGCTTGAGCACCCGGGCCATTTCCCGGGTCACGGCCAGGTAATCCTGGAAATGGTGCAGGGCGCTGAATGCGGTGACGCAGTCCGCGCTCTGGTCGGCCAGGGGTAGGTTGAACGCGTCCGCGCCCAGGACCGTGAGGCCGCGCTCCCGGGCTATGGTCATCATGGACGAAGAGATGTCCAGGCCCAGTGCGGTGTCGAACAAGGGATCGGCCTTGCCCAGGATGTTGCCCGTGCCGCAGGCCACGTCCACGAGCAGCCCCGCCTCGGTGTCCGAGGCGGCCCGTGACAAGACTTCGTGGATTCGCTTGGCGCAGTTGCCTTGGGGATCAAACATGTCTTTGGTGGACACGTCGCTTTCATAGTGTTCGGCCATGGCGTCGTGGTACCAACGGTTGGCCCGGGTCACGGCCTCGATGTCCGGTTCTTCTTGTCCTTGAACGGGTTTTGGTTTGGCGTCGAGCGTGGCGTCTTGGCCAGCTTCCCGGGCCAATTCAGGAGCGCAGAGATAGGGGATGGAGCGGACCACGGTGAAATCTTGGCCGCAGTCCCGGCACGTGGCCCAATGCGTGGAAGGGTCCGTTGCCAGGGATAGTTCGGGACTATGGCACAGGGGGCAGCGCAGGGCCGCAAGCAAGGAATCAGGCAGGGTATTCATAGACGGCGATCTCCCTGGCCCTGGTGGCCACGGTATGGGTGTGTCCGAATCTGGCCAAACGCAGTACGGTCTTGGCCCCCTTATTGGCCATGTCCGTGCTTGCCCAGCACGAGGGATTGGATTCGCACAGGAGCTTGGCCACATGGTTGGTGAGCTTGCCCAGGAGTAGCACCTCCCCGAAATCCTCGCCCATGCGCCCGAACGCGCCCAAGTGGCTTTCCGAGGCTTTGGCGTTGCGGTTTACGGGTGGCCCGGAGATCGTATCCATGAGCAGGGCCAGGGGCAAGCGGCCCGTAACGAGCCGCGCCAGGGTGGTCAGGTGCAGCCGCATTCCCAACGATTGTTTCAGGGACCGGTTGAACGCGCTGTAGTGCCGAAAGCCCAGACACCAGCAGCAGGGAGCTTGTCCCTGGTCCATGGCCGCGCCCATGGCCAGGACCTCGGGGTCGGCCATGGCCAACTCGTAGAAGCGCGTCACAAAATCCTGGCCAAGAATCACGGACAGTTCGCCGGGGTCCCAGGTGTCGAGGTGGGCCTTGACCACCAGGCTGAGATGAACGGGTTCCAAGGCGAAAAAAAGGGGCATGGCGTGGTGTCTCGTCTTCTCTATCAAGCTCGTGGCGCGTCAGGCCAGGCTCAGGCTTCTGCCCAACCGCTCAGTGGAATTGCGCAACCAGGCGTCCAAGCACAGGAGTTGCCACATGCGGTGGGTGGGTATTTGGTCCAAGGGGGTAACGCGCTTTTGCCAGCCTGATTCGTATTTGGCCACGCTCTTTTCCAGGAAATCGCGCTCAAAAAGATCGTGCAGGGGCGACCCCTGTCCAAGTAATCTTTCGTGGAACAGGTCATTGAGTTCACCCCTGAGCCAGGACCCCAAGGGTGTGGGAAACCCCCGCTTGGGCTGCTCGTAGAGGATGTCCGGCAACACCGAGCGCATGGCCGCCTTGGGAATGGCCTTGAGCACTCCCTTGTTCAGCTTGAGGGAAAGCGGCCATGTCAGCGCCAATTCCACCAGTTCGTTGTCGCAGAGCGGGGTGCGCGACTCCAGGGAATGGGCCATTGATATCTTGTCTTCAACTACAAAGAGTCCAGGCAGGTAAGCGCGCAGATAGGTGCGGGTCAGGCAGCGGTAGGGGTCGGGGTCGTCGCCCACAAGTGTGGCCAGTTCTTCTTCAGGCCGGATGTCCTTGAGCGCGGCCGCCACATCGGGTTTGAGACCCTTGCGCAGCATGGACGAAGAAAAGAGGGTGGGCAGGAATCGCCCGGAGCGGCCCAGGAGTTGCTGGAGCAGGAAGTAGACGACATGCGGCCATTCAGCCGGGCGTACCCGCAATAGAAGGCCCAATCCCTTGAGCGGGTTGCGGCCCAGGGTTCGGCGCAGGAGCAAGAGCTTGAACACGGGATAACCCGCGAACAGCTCATCCCCGGCATGTCCCGTGAGGATAACCTTGACGCGCTCAGCAGCCTGCTTGGCCACCATATATTGCGAGAAAGCGCCGATGCCCATACGCGGCTCGTCCATGAAGTAGACCAGGTCATCCAGAGCCGAGGCAAAGTCAGTCGCGCCCATGCGCACTTCCGTGTGGGCCGATCCGATGTGCTCGGCAACGGCCCGCGCGCCCGGTGTCTCGTCGTACCAGCCTCCCTGGCCAAAGGCTCCGGTATAGGTAGCCAGAGGTGTGTCCGTGGTTTGGGCCGCGAAATGGGCCACCGTGGTCGAGTCGAATCCGCTGGACAAGTAGGAGGCTACTTCCACGTCGCTCATCATGTGCCGGGCCACGGACTTGTGCACGGTTTCCCGGTAGGCTTCGCACGCCTGTGGAAAGTCCGGGAGCGTGTCGCTGGCCTCGAACGAGGGAGCCCAATAAGAATGCAAGGCGGCATTGCCGTCCTTCCAGAGCAGGTATTGGCCGGGCTCCAGCATCTTGACGCCGTTATGCAGGGTGCGCGCGCCAAAGGTGTTTTCGAACGTGAGGTATTGCTTGAGGCCCACGGAATCAATGGCAGCCGGGATTTCGGGGCAGGCCAGAAGCGCCTTGATCTCCGAGGCGAATGCCAAACCGCCGCCGGGCAGGAGCACATAGTAGAGGGGTTTGATGCCCAGCCGGTCGCGGCACAAGAGCAGTTGCTCGTTGGGGCCGTCCCAGAGGCCAAAGGCGATCATGCCGTTGATCAGGGGCAGGAAATCGGTCCCCTTTTCCTCGTACCCGTGGATGAGCACTTCGTTGTCGCTGGCCGAGCGAAAGGCGTGGCCCTTGTCCCAGAGCCATTGACGCAGGGGCGGGCTGTTGTAGATCTCGCCGTTGGCCGTGAGCCGGATGCGGCCGTCCTCGTTGGCCATGGGCTGGTGCCCGGCCGGGGACAGGTCCACGATGCTGAGACGGGTGTGGCCCAAACCGGCTTCTTTATTGGAGCTTATCCAGGAGCCCGTGTTGTCCGGCCCGCGATGGGCCATCTTCGGCAACATACGCTCGATGTTGGCCTGGATATCGAGCCCGCTGCCGACCACGCCGCAAATGCCGCACACTATCCGGCGTCCTCACGAGAATCTGCGTCCTGCTCACGCGCCTCGATCTTTTTCAGCCGCTGGTTCATGTGCGAGAGCATGGAAAAGGTCTCGGCGAAGTAGTGGTTGTTTTGTTTGGCCAAAAAGATCTGGGACACGAACTGGAAGAGCAGGAGCACGCACATGGCCCAGACAAAGTAGGTGAGCTTGGCGAAAAGCATGTGCTCGCGCAGGGCCTGGTAAAAACGGTTGAATCCGGAAAACTCGTCGAGTTGGAGGTACACGTCCACATATCCGTAAATGTTGAGATACGTAGTGATGAAAAAGATAAGCAGCAGAAGAATGAGCGGGATCCAGAACAGGGCGCTGGGCCGGTACAGGAAGTTGAAGAACAGGTGGTGCGAGGCCATGTTGGAGAACGAGGACAAGGTCAAGCCCTTGCGGCCCGAGGTGCGTTTGCCGGCGCGCCAGGAAAGGTCGGCTGGAACTTCCATGATCTTGAACCCGAGCATGCGGGCTTTTTGCAGAATCTCCAAATGGATTTCCTTGCCCCGGCTGAACAGGGTCACGGCCTCAAGGACCTCGCGGCGGTAGCCCCGCACAATGCAGGTCACGGTGTGGATCTTTTCCTTGAACGAGGAGGCCAGCACCTTGTTGCCCAGTTTGGAGATCAGGGCGCGGGAAAAGGGCACGTTGGCCACGCTGCCCTCGGGGTGGTAGGCCGAAGCCAGGACCACGTCGGCCAGGCCCGATTCCAGGGGCGGGAGCAAGCGGGCGATGTGCTCGGGAGTGTACGAGAGATCCGCGTCCAAGGAGACCACGTACTCGCCGCGAACCGCGTTGAACCCGGTGATCAGTCCTTGGCCCCGGCCCATGTTGCGGGGGTGGCGCTCGACCCGGAGGTAATCCCTCTCTTGCATGAGTTTGGCCAAGACCTCGGGGGTCTCGTCCGAACTGCCGTCGTCAACAACCACAATCTCAAAAGGCTTGTCCGGGCCCAAGTGGCGGTAACAAAATTCAGCCACCTGGGTCACGTGGTCGGCAATGATGGCTTCCTCGTTAAAGGCGGGGATGATCACGGACAGGTACGGGATCATGGCGACCTCGCGGGTTGGATAGGGGCGCTTGGGGCTGACGGGCCTTGGTCGGCTTGAGTTTTCTACCAGAATGCACAAGAAATGCAAGGGGTTCTCGAAATATCCCCCAAATCGTCACGCGCGACGATGTGTTTAAAACACACGCCGCGCTCCAAATAATGGTAGCGCGGCGTAAAAAATATGGTATAGGGAACAGTGGCTATTTATAGAGGTGGATGACCTTGCCTTGTTCGGACTTGGCCGGGCCCGGTTCCGCGGGAAGGTCCGGGCGCATGTCCACGGGATGGTCGTACTGGGAACCGCAGGTCAAACATTTCCACTTGGCCTCGTCCTCGTTGAGGCGGATGAGCAGGCCGTCCTTGTCAAAGCAGCGGCGGCAAAAGGGGCCTTGGCGAACCGTGCCGGTTTTGAGCCAGTAGCTGAAGCCGTCGTATTCCAGGTTCTTGGCGATGAACAACACGTCCTCGAACTCCTGGATCTGGGTTTTGAGCAGGGCGTTTTCATCACAGGTCTCTATGAATTTGTCCTGCAGGTCGCTGAGCAAGGACCGGGCCTCGTCGATTTGGCCGGTTTCATACAGTTCGTGGACTTGTTTGAATAGGTAGAAGTCGAGCATCTTGGCCCCCTGGGGCATGGTTTGCGGCGCAATAATCCACGCCGTGGTCACCGCTAATTTCCCTATCGACAGGTTTTCCGGATTCTTTAGGGGCTTGGGGTCCAGGCGGTGCCGGGTGGAAAAACCTTTTGCGGAGCAGGGTGTTGCCAAGGCAGAACATGACGATGTGGTACAGGAACCGATGCGTTTAAAATGTTGTTTAAAAAAAAGATGGTCAGACCCCTTGAAGAGAATGTCGAAAGGTACTATTGCCCCATCCATACCCCAAACAGTGTTTAAATTTACTAAGAGGTTGACAATGTTTACTTTTGTTCGAAACGGCATCCCCGTGATCGCACTCTCCATGCTGCTGGCGGTAGTGGGAACCACTGCCGCGAATGCGGCTGAAGAGCTCGACATGGGCCGGTCCGTGCAGACCGCCCTGGAAAACAGCCCGCGCATGGAATCTTCCCGGGCCCAGATCGACGCTGCCGAGGACGGTACCAACGCGGCCCTGGCCGAGTTCTTCCCAACCGCCACGGCAACGTACAGCTATACCCGCAACGACCACCCCAAGCCTGATCGGGACCAGCCCAGGTCCACATGGTCCAACGAGACCCAGACATCGACCATCACCCAATACGATGACGATATCTATACGCTCAAGTTCAATGTGACCCAAACCTTGTTCACGGGGTTCAGGCTGTTGTCCTCGTACCAAAAAGCCCTGCTCAACGAGGAAAAGGTTGCAGCCAGCCAGGCAAATGAAGAGTTGTCCCTGATGCTGGCCGTGCAAGAGAGCTTCCTGAACTTGCTCAAGGCCAGGGAGAGCGTGCGTAGCGCCGAGGATTCCCACGCCCGGCTCACGTCCCAGCTCATGGTGACCCAGGCCTTTTACGACGTGGGCCTCAAGCCCCGCCTCGACGTGCTCCAGGCCGAGGTGAACCTGGCCAATGCCGAGGATACCTTGCTGCAGGCGGAAAACAGCGTAGCCACCACCCAGGCCCGACTGGACACGCTTTTGGTCCTGGAACCCGGCCAAGCCGATTACGTGGGCGAGCTTGCCTACGTGCCCTTTACCATGAGCTTGGATGACTGCCTGGTGGAAGCCTACCAGAACCGGCCGGACATGGTAGTCATGCGCAAGGGCGTGGAGATCGCGTCCGAGGACGTGACCATTGCGGCCAGCGGCTTGTACCCCCAAGTCAGCGCCAGCTTTGACTGGTCGAGCACGGGTAACGACATGGCCGTGCGCGGCCAGGAATATGACCGTACCGAGTTCTCGGAATGGTCCTTTACCCTGTCCATGGCCTGGACCTTTGACTTTGGCCGGACCTGGTACTCCATGCGCCAGGCCGAGGGCGTGGAACGCCAATTCCGCGCGGACGAGGCCAACCTGGTTCAGGAAGTGACCTATGAAGTCACGTCCATGCACCTCAAGATCGCCGAGGCCGAAGAACGCATCAAGGTGGCCCAAAAGGGGCTGGAACAGGCCAAGGAAGGCTACCGCATGGCTGTGGCCCGCTACCAGGCCCAGGTCGGCACCAATACGGACGTGCTCGACGCCCAGGACAACCTCACCAGCGCCGAGAGCAACCTGACCACTGCCATGGCCGATTACCTCATTGCCGTGGCCCAGATGTACGTGGCCATGGGCCGAGCCAATCCTTCGCTCATTTCGAACTACGACGCTCCCTTGCCGGAATTGGAGCCGGTGGAAGTCGAAGAGGAGGCTGCAGTGGAAGACCCCAACGAGCTTTCCCTGTCCATCCAATAGCTCAAGAGAGCCTTAGGCTCGTAGTCGATACCCCGCAGCGCGCCGGCAAAAGAAGGCCCGGCGCGTTGCGGGTTTTTTGTGCTGGAAAATGTGATCAGGAATAGGCCCGCTCAGGGGAAGGGGAAAGCGGCACGGACCCAGTGCTTGGGCATACAAAAAAGCCGCACAAAGGGTCTTTTTGCGCGGCCTTGTTCATGAGCTCGGTGATCAGTGCCCCCTTGGCGGGCAAGGTCCCGGCTGGAGGGTGGTGCGAACCCTCCATGTCCAGGGCGAGGAACTCTTTAAGCCCTTGGATGGAAGCAAAGCGGGTGGCGGTATGCAGACTCCTGTTGCCACCGTCCGTGATGTGGAATGAAGAAGCGAGAACATAGCCGAGGTTGGCGGTCTTGAAAAGGCGGAGTTCCCAGTGGTTGGGATCGCTGGGTGCAGCGGCCTCCCGGGCCACGGCCAGCAACTCGCCCTTGAAGACAAAATCGGGTTCGCCGTTGCGTTCGACAGTCTGCAGTTGCATCACCATCTCCTCGTACACGTTCTCCCCCTCGCGGGCAGTAAGAATCCATTTCCGGGGCTGGGTCCTCACTGTTGTGTGACGATTTGTCGAGGAAAATGTTACATAAGGAATAAAAAAAGGGGTGGGCTAGCGACGAGTTGCGAATCAGGGTTACGATTGCTTGTCCTGCTTGGCTGCTGTCTTTTCAGAGCCTTTTTTGGCGCGGCTGGAAGCGGCCTTGGGCTTGGCTTGGGACTTCCCGGCGCCGCTAGGGGGGGTGGTTGGAGCACCAGTCTTTGTCACGGAATCGTCAACAAACAGGGTTTGCGTGGGATAGGCCAGGGACGCGCCCATGGTTTCCAGGGCCTGGAGAATGTCAAGGAGCAGCGCTTG
Organism: Desulfovibrio sp.; assembly: GCA_004796465.1. Classification (GTDB taxonomy): domain Bacteria; phylum Desulfobacterota; class Desulfovibrionia; order Desulfovibrionales; family Desulfovibrionaceae; genus MADRE1. The sequence continues at coordinate 2,616 of QZKZ01000253.1, read as the reverse complement.
TTGGGCATCCATGTGCAGCATCATGTCATGGGAAAGCACAAAGTAGATGATTTCGAAGTTGATGGCCGAGTCGCCCAGGCCGCTCAAGTGGGCGCGTTCAAAACGCAGCTCCTTGCGGGCTTCTATGATGGACCGCACTGTATCGGGGAGTTGGCGCAGGGTCGCGATGGGGGTTTGGTAAGTCACGCCCAGGTTCAGGACAACGCGGCGTTCCTGCATGCGCTTGAAATTGCGCAGCCGCGACGTGGTCAGGTCCGAGTTGGAAATGATGAGTTGCTCACCGCCAACGCTGCGCAAGCGGGTGGTCTTAATACCGATGTGTTCCACCGTGCCCATGGTGTCGCCGTCCACAATGAAGTCGCCGAGTTCAAAGGGACGGTCAAACAGGATGGACACGTAGCTGAACAGGTCGGCGAGCACGGTTTGCGAGGCCAGGGCCAGGGCCACGCCGCCGATGCCCAGGCCCGCGAGCAGCGCGCCCACTTCAAAGCCCAGGTTGTCCATGACAAAGGCCACGCCCAGGGCCCAGGCCACGACTCTAAGGATGGGGATCACGGCCCGTCCGGCCGAGGAGTCGGGCCGGGTCCGGCGCAGGTACACTTCCACGCCAAAGGAAATCACGGCCGTGGCCAAGCGCACCCCGAAAAAGGTAAACATGATGATGGCCGCGGTGAACAAGGCCCGGCTCACGCCGTCGCCAAGGGCCAGCATGCGCAGGCCCACGTACACGGCAGCCGTGTACATGAGGCGGCTCAAGGAGCGTTCCACCTTGGCCAAGAGCAGGTCATCCCGCTCGGACACCGTGGTCTTGGCCCAGGCGTGCAGGGCCGGAAACGCCAGCCTTTGGAACACCAGCCACACGGCGATGAAACCGCCGAGCATCACCCCCAAGGCCAGCAAGTAGTCCAAGACAGTGTTTTCAAGGATGGAATAGGAAATGATCTCGCCCATGGCTTTCTCCCGGCGCAGGACATTCAACCGGCCAGGAAAAAGTACATGAGGGCCGGACCATGGGCAAGGGGCTGGGGAAATCCCCGCGGCTTGTCACGGGGCAGACGGGCATGTATTATGCGCGAGCAATTCCCATGAACGCTTCGGCCCTCGGCACCCTGCCGGGTGCGCCATTCAAGTGAGAAGGAGACTTCGGACGATGAACATACGATGGTTGTGTCTTGCGCTGATGCTGGCGATGCTGCTGCTTCCGGCTTGCGGTGGCTCGGACTCCGACAATAACGAGGAAGTCGGTGTTGATCCGGAAATGCTCCGCCAGGAAATCGAGAACGTGCTGCGGCAAAATCCTGAACTGGTGCTCGACATCCTGCGCCAGAACAGCGAGATGGTCTTCGAGTTCGCGGAAGCCGGTCTGGAGACCAAACAGTTGCGGGCCAGAATTTCCCGCTACCAGGAAGACTTGATCAGCCCCCGCGAACCGGTGATCGAGCCGGACCGCCCCATGCGCGGCGATCCCAACGCGCCCATCACCATTGTGGAGTATTCGGATTTCCAGTGCCCGTACTGCGCCAATGCGGCCCGCACCGTGGATCGCATCGTGGCCGAGTTTCACGGCCAGGTGAACATGGTGTTCAAGCATACGCCTCTGGGCAACCATCCCCACGCCCTGGACGCGGCCCTCATGTTTGAGGCGGCCAGCCTCCAGGACGAGGAAAAGGCCTGGCTCCTGCACGACGCCATGTTCTTGGAGCGGTCCGCGCTGAACGAGCGGGGCAAGGAGTTCATCCTGGAGGTGGCGGAAACCATCGGCCTGGACCCCGACCAATTGGAAGAGGACGCGGCCAGCACTCAAATCGCCGCGCGCATTGACCGGGACATGAACGAGGCCGACCGCTTCGGATTCACAGCCACTCCGGCCTTTGTGGTCGGCGGCGTGGAAATCCTGGGCGACGCGCCCATTGAGGAATTCGCCATGGTCGTGGACATGGTCATGCAGTACCGCGCTTCCCAGCCCGGCGCGGCTCAAGAAGACACTGGAGAGGAAGGCGCTGCCCAAGGCGGCGAGACCACCCAGTAGCCGATTCCACTCAAGAAGGAACACCAACCGCCCCTGCCTTGGCCGTGAGTCAGGGCAGGGGCGGTTTTTTTATTCAGGAGATGATGGAGGAAACAGGCTAGTCTGAATCGCCGCCCGAATCGCTGCTGTCTGAATCTCCGGAGTCCGAGTCAATGGAATCGCCGCTGTCGGATTCGGGCCGCGAGGAAGGCGCCATGGTGTCCTTGTCCGCGCGTTTGCGGGCCAGGGTGAGCCCGCCCAGGAACCCGGCGATCATGCCCAGGCCCGCGCCGCGGGCAATATTGATGTCCAGGATGCCCGAGAGGCCGATAAACACGCCAAGGGAACCGCCAATAAGAATGCCGCGCACCAGATAGTCCATGCCCGTGGGGGCTTCTTTCGCCATGGTCTCTCCTTGCGGCCGGTTGGGGGAGAAAGGCCGCCCGGGCAAAGTACGCGGGGCCGGGCGCGCCTGTCAACAGAACAGGATTATTGCGCGGCCCGAAAACAAGCCGGGCCATGGACATCATGCCCATGGCCCGGATTTCGAAGCAGCGGCCGAGTCGTCACTCAGCATTGAGCACATTGTAAATATCCTCGGGGGTCAG
>QZKZ01000210.1 GCA_004796465.1 Desulfovibrio sp. | reverse complement strand
GTCCGTGGGCTCCCTGCTGATCACCGATCCCTCGGACGACATCCTGGGAATCGTCACGGACAAGGACCTGCGCAAATGTTTGGCCGTTGGCATGGATTACACCGCGCCCATCGAGGTGATCATGTCCTCGCCCGTGGTCACCGTGGACAGCAACGACATCTGTTTCGACGCCCTGCTCAAGATGATGTCGCGCAAGATCCACCATTTGGCCGTGACCACGGACGACCAGATCGCGGGCGTGGTCACGTCCCACGACGTCATGGTCCTGCAGGGCAAGTCGCCCCTGGCCCTGTTCCGGGAGATCCTGTCCCAGCGCTCCATCAAGGGCTTGTATCCCCTGGGCAAGGCCGTGCCCTCGGTGATCCGCACCCTGGTCGAGGAAGGGGCCAAGGCCGGCAACATCGCGCGCATGATCACCGTGATCAACGACCTGATCCTGGACCGGCTCCTGACCCTGCTGGTCCAAGAGCTGGGCCGCCCGCCCGTGCCCTTTTCTTGGATCCTCATGGGCAGCGAGGGCCGCAAGGAGCAGACCTTTTACACGGACCAGGACAACGCCCTCGTATATAAAGATGTCCAGGACGAGATCCTGCAACGGGCCATTTCCATCTATTTCGAGGCCTTCGCGGACAAGGCCATAGACCACCTCATCAAGTGCGGGTTCCCGCCGTGTCCGGGCAAGATCATGGCCAGCAACCCCAGATGGCGGCAACCCTATTCCGTGTGGCGCGACTATTTCGAGCGCTGGATCACCGTGCCTGAACCCGAGCAGGTCATGAACGCGGCCATCTTCTTCGATTTCCGCACGGGTTTCGGCGACTCCTCATTTTCCGACGAGCTGCGCGACCACCTGGCCCTGCACTGCCAGCGCCAGGAACTGTTCCTGCGCTATCTGGCGGTCAACTGCCTGGAGACTAAACCGCCGCTCTCCTTTTTCCGCAACTTCATCGTGGAAAAGGACGGGGCGCATAAGAACACCCTTGATATCAAGAAGCGGGGCCTCGCCCCTATTGTCGACTTTGCGAGGGTCATGGCGCTCAAGACAGGCATCCGCGAGACCAACACCATGGGCCGCCTGGAAAAGCTCAAGGACCGGGACGCCATCCCCGAAGACCTGGGCGTGGACGCCCTGGAGGCTTACGAATTTCTCATGCACCTGCGTTTGGTGCACCAACTGGACATGGTGGAAATGGGTGAAGAACCCAATAACTTTATTGATCCCAAGAAGCTGTCGGACCTGGAAAAAAAGACCCTGAAAGAGGCTTTTGGCGTGCTGGGCCGGATTCAAACGCATCTCAAGGAGATGTTTCGCCTGAACATTGCCTGACGCGGCGGGAATACCCGCCCGGAGTACTAAGCCATGTTGATCGAACCCCTGCTTTCCTCGGATACCTTCCTCGGCCGCATGCTCAGGCCGCTGGTCTGGGGCAAGCCGCGCCACGAGGCGCTCAAACGCATCCATGAGCGGTTCCGGAACCTCGACCAGACCAAACCCCTGTCCGACTACAGTTTCGTGGTCCTGGACACGGAACTCACGGGCATGACCCCGAGCACGGATGAAATCGTGTCCATCGGCGCGGTGCGCATCCGCGACTTTTGCGTGCAGCCCAGCGAGTGTTTCTACTCCCTGATCCAGCCCCGCGACCCCATGCCCAAGAAGTCGACCCTGATCCACCGCATCACGCCTGAGGAAGTGAAAACCGCGCCCCGCTTGCGCACCGTGCTGCCTGATCTGATCGAGTTCCTCAACGGTTCGCTTATCGTGGGACATCATATCGGCCTGGACATGTCCTTTCTCAACCGGGCCTCGCGCCGGGTGTTCCGCGCGGACATCATCAATCCCTGTCTGGACACCATGCGCTTGGCTCAGGCATACCAAGCCGAGATGTGGGAAAACTACTACGACCGCTTCCAGCTCAACGTGTCCTACAACCTGCGGGACCTGGCCAACCGCTTTGGCCTGCCCGTGTTTCCCCAGCACAACGCCATGCAGGACGCCCTGCAAACCGCGTATCTCTTCTTGTTTCTGGTCAAGAAGTTGAACAAGGGCGGGGTGTCCACCCTCAAGGATTTGTACATGGTGGGCCGCTCCTGGCGCTGGTACCTGTAACCGCAATATTTGGAGAATCATGAAAGGCTATTTCTACCTGCTTTGCGTGTTGTATGTCCTCCATACAGGAGTCAACATCTTTGTGGCCGTTGTGGAGCCGCACGGCATGTATGTCATGAAAGCCCTGATCGACGCGGTGTGCTTCGCGCTGTGCCTGGTGGGCAGCTACGGCCTGGCCCATCGCAAGCCCATCTGGACCACCTGGACCTGGCGCACGATCTACCAAGCCACACTGGTCATGGGCGGCTTCTTCTTCATTGCCCAAGGCTTCGGCGACGTGCTCGGCATCGACCACCCCGCGGCGGACGCAGGACCCATCAACCTGGCCATGCTCCTGATCAAATACCTGCTCTTCGCCATCCCCGTGGTCATCTACGAATACGCCATGCGCACCGGCAAATGGCCTGGAGAAGAAGACAAGGATAACGTCAACGAATAAAGTCAAAGCATGAAAGGCTTTGGGGTTGCGGGCTTTGCCCGTTACGGCAACGACGACGGATACCTTCAACGGACTCAAGTCGCAGGGGCTCTGCCCCTGCACCCCGCAAGGGGATGCACCACAGGCATAAGACAATCTAGGGCCTAGCGGCCCAAGATTCTCTAAATGCCCTTGACCTCATTTAGGAATACACTTGTGCCCGCCAAGCTTGGGTTTGGAGGCTATTTTTTTCCCGGCGGGGATGCTTGTGGGGTGGGTGACGCTTTCCTTGAAGAGCGCGTCGTGCCAAGGGGAGGGGGAGCCGAAGTTGACCACTAAGTTCACTTCACCATGAAGAGACAAACGCAACTCGATACAAATTCAAGATAAAACGGCAGCTTCAAACCCTACCTGAAGCTGCCGCTCAAACCAAACGGGGTCAAGGGGATCATCCCCTTGCGGGGTGTGGGGCAGAGCCCCACGACGTTAATCCGTTGCCGTTATCCGTAACGGGCGAAGCCCGCCAAACACATCGCCGTAAATCCGTTGACGTTTTCCGTTGACGTTCCCGTTACCCATCCACCCCATAACTTTTCAGCTTCTTGTGCAGTGTCGCGCGGGTGATGCCGAGGCGGCGGGCTGCTTCGCTTTTGTTGCCGCCGCACTCGTCCAGGGTGGCGAGGATGGCGTCGCGTTCCAGGTCTTCGAGGGAGCGTCCGGTAAGGGCGGCGGAGGACGCTGTGGGCTCTTGGTTTGGCGTGGTGCTGCCCAGGCCGGGGGGCAGTTCGGTCTCGCCCACGTATTCGCCCGAGGCCAGGATCACGGCGCGTTCAATGGCGTTTTCCAACTCGCGCACATTGCCGGGCCAGGGGTGGCGCAGAAGGGTGTCCATGGCTTGGGGGGTGAATCCGCGCAACCGCTTGTGGTTTTTTTCCGCGAAGCGCTCCAGGAAAAGCTGGGCCAGGAGCGGGGTGTCGCCGTTGCGGTCCCGGAGCGGAGGCACGTCAATGGAGACCACGTTCAGGCGGTAGTAGAGGTCCTCGCGGAATTCACCGGCATCCACGCGCGCCTTGAGGTCGCGGTTGGTGGCGGCCAGGATGCGCACGTCCACGGTAAAGGCCTTTTCGCCGCCCACGCGTTGGATTTCCTTTTCTTGCAAGGCACGGAGCAGCTTGGCCTGCATGGCTGGCGACACCTCGCCGATCTCGTCGAGAAAGAGCGTGCCCTTGTCCGCCTGCATGAAGCGGCCTTCACGACGGCGGTCCGCGCCGGTGAACGCGCCCTTTTCATGGCCGAACAGCTCGGATTCGAGCAGGGTCTCGGTGAGGGCGGCGCAGTTGACCGCGATGAGCGGCTTGTGGCTGCGTGGGCTCAGGGAGTGGAGGGTGCGCGCCACCAGCTCCTTGCCTGTGCCGGATTCACCGGTGATGAGCACGGTGGCCTCGCTGGGCGCGACCGTGGCCACCATGTCCTTGAGAGCGGCCATGGCCGGGGAGTTTCCGGGTATACCGGACCCGGCCATGCTGCTGCCCAATTCGGACTTGAGGCGGCGGTTTTCTCCGGCCAAGCGGGTGTGGTCCAGGGCGCGCTCCATAGCCAGCTTGAGCGCGTCCGTGTCCAAGGGCTTGATGAGGTAGTCGTAGGCCCCGGTCTTGAGGGCGGACACGGCTGACTCCACGGACGAGTAGGCGGTCATGATCAGCACCGGTATGGCGGGGTTGTGCTCCTTGATGTGGGTCAGCGCGGTGAGCCCGTCCATCACGGCCATGCGCACGTCCATGAGCACGAGGTCGAACGGGGTTGCCTTGACCGCATCAATGGCCGTGCTGCCGTCGTCGGCCGTGCGGATGTCGTAGCCCCAATCCGCGAGCAGGGTGGCGAGCATGGTGCGGTGGCCCGCGTCGTCGTCAACGATGAGCAGCAAGGGGCGCTGGGCCATTATCCGTCTCCTTCCCGGGCCAGGGGCAGGGTGATGGCCACGGTGGTCCCTTGGCCAGGCTCGCTGGCGACTTCGACCCGGCCCGCATGGGCCTCCACAATGGCGTGGGTGATGGCCATGCCCAGGCCCGTTCCCTGTGGCTTGGTGCTGAAGTAGGGGTCGAAGACCCGGCCCACTTGCTCGGGCGTCATGCCTTGGCCTGTGTCGCTGACCTCGATGCGGGCGGTTTCCAAGTCGCTTGTTGTGCGCACCACAAGGCTGCGGTCCTGGTCCTGACTCTCCATGGCCTGGATGGCGTTGAGCAGGACATTGAGCAGGACCTGGGTGAAGCGGTCGCCATCGACAAAAGCTGGCAATTGATTGGGGTCGTGATCGACCCGGGTGGTCACGTTGTGCTGCTCGGCGTCTTGCCGGACCAAGCGCAGGGTGTGGTCCGCGATGTCCGCGAGCTTGTGCGGCGCGGGCTTGATCTCGCTTGTGCGCGCGAATTCCAGCAGGTTCGACACGGCCTTGTTCAGGCGGTCGGCTTCTCCGGCCATGAGTTGGGCGGACTGGCGCTCATCACTGCCCTCGGGAAAACGGCCCGCGAACAGGGCGGCATAGCCGCGAATGGAGCTCAGGGGGTTGCGGATCTCGTGGGCCACGCCCGCGGCCAGGTCGCCCAGGGCGGCCAGCTTTTCCCTGCGTCTGACTTCATGTTCGAGCCGCCGCACCTGACGCAAATCGCGGAGAATGACCACGTGGCCCGCGGAGTGCCCTTCCTCGGTGATGATCGGGGCCACGCTCGCGGCCAGGGGCAGGGGGTCTCCGCCCGCGAGCGAGCAGTCCATTTCCCGGTCCAATACGGGCGGAGCCGCGCCTTCGCGTTCCACCAGGGCCAGCAGCTCGGGCGGCAGGATAGCGCCGGGCGGCTTGCCCGCATAGTCCACGCCTTGGGGGAGCATGGCTTGGGCTGTGTCGTTGACAAACGCCACACGTTGGTCACGATCGAGGATGATCAAACCCTCGGGCAGGTTGGTAACCACTTCCGTGGCCAGGGCGCGCGCGTCAAGCAGCTCGCGGCGGGAGCTTCGGTAGTTGTGGGCCCAGAACAGGGAAGCTACTGCGGCAAAGCCCAGGGCGAACATGACCAGGGCCCGCAGCACGGTACGCTGGATGTCCTGGGCCCTGGCCTGGGAATAGGGCGCGATGTCCATACCCATGAAAATGGCCAGGTCCATGGTGTTCACGTCCACGGGCTGCCCCAGGTAGTCGCAGCCGTCCGGGCACAGGTATTCGTTGCGGCGGTGGTGTTGTCCCTGGCTTCCTGGTCCGCCGTGTCCGCCCGGACCGCCCTGTCCCCCTTGGTGTCCCTGCCCGCCCTGGCCGCCGGGAGAGGCGAGGAATTTTGCGTAGACCACAAAGGCCTCGCGGCCGTCCTCCAGGGTGAGGAGGGACCATTGGACCTCGGGCGTGGGCGCGAGGGAACTGATATCCGCTTCGGACAGGGACGCGTCCCCGACCTGGTCGCGGCTCAGGATTTGGCCCGAGCTGTCGGCCACCACGATGAACAGGATGTCGGACTCGCTCGCGGTTTCGTCTATAAGGGTCTGCAGCCGCTCGCCCGCGCCCGTGGAACCCATCATGCCCGTGCGCACCCCGGCCTCGAAAGCGCGGATCAGGGCCGCGCCCTTATCGCTGAGGATGCGCGAGGTAACCTGCTGTTCGCGGTGCACGTTGAACGCGGCCATGGCCGCCACGGCCAGGGCCAGGATCAGGGCCGAGCCCACAATGGCCCAGGGCGCGGCATAGGTGGCCTTGGGCCGCTTAAGTGACGATGTGAACAGACTCATGGCAAGGGGCTCTCGTTTTGGGGGTACTGGTGTATAGAAAACATACACCAGGCTGGGGCAGGTGTATAGGAAGTATGCACTCGCTGGGAGACACGAGGGGGACAGTCAGGGAAATATGCAATAAAGTTCATTGTATTTCAGTGTGTTGCCAGGGCAGTGGTGAGATGGTTGTGCGTTGGTTTGTATTAAGGTTGCAACCATGATGCCGGGACGGATTGTAGGTTGTTTGTAGCGGGGGCATGGGGTGGGACTGTATGGGAATTATACGGGATAAAGGGCAAAGTGTATGAAAACTATACAGCCTAGTGTGGCCCGGAAAGGAGCGCAAAGAAGTTCATCTTTTTATTTTAGTGGCTTATATGGCCCTGGCAGGGTTGGCACAGGGGTTGCTCAAGGGAAGGCATACGTGAGGAAACGCAATACCAGCAACATCCCTGTACCCCTTTAAGGAGATAGACAAATGAAAAAGACTTTGCTCATGATGACCCTGGTGGCCGTGTTTGGCCTGTTCGCTTCCCAAGCCCTGGCCTTCGGCCCCTGCGGCGGCGTCAACTGCACCAACTTGACCGAGGAACAGGCGGTCCAGTACCAGGCCTATCTGGACGAGACCGCTGAGATGCGCCGCCAGTTGACCCTGGACCGCACCGAGCTGACCGCGGTGCTGAACAACGCCAGCCCTGATTCCAATAAGGCCCGCGCGCTCATGGAACGCATCTACGACACCCAGGAAGCTCTTCGCGCCAAGGCGGCTGAACACGGCTTCAGCAGCGGCGGATGCGGTAACGGTGGCGGCAACGGCAACGGTGGTGGTTACGGCAATAGCGGCTGCCCTGGTGGCGGCAATTGCAACGGCACGGGCCCCGGCGGCGCGAGCGGCCGCGGTGGCGGCAATCGGGCCCAGCGGTTCAACAGCTAGAGCCGACGCTTGACATAGAGCGCGGGGAGGTCCTCCCCCTTCCCGCGACGCCTCAACCTTCTGCACACGCACGCATCACCATACGGCGGTTCACCTCTCCTTCGCCGCCTCTCCGGCTCCATGGCAGTGGCATCCATGGGGCCGGTTTCTTGTGCACAGTTCATTGCGCCGATTGAAAAAACAACGCCCGACAAGCCAAAGCTTGCCGGGCCATTATTTTTTCCAAACGGGGTCAAGGGGATCATCCCCTTGCGGGGTGTGGGGCAGAGCCCCACGACGTTAATCCGTTGCCGTTATCCGTAACGGGCGAAG
>QZKZ01000010.1 GCA_004796465.1 Desulfovibrio sp. | reverse complement strand
ATTGCGGATCTTGGTTTTGGGATTCCTCTTCCTGCTCGGCCGCGTCCTCGGCCCGCATGTTTTCCTCGCTCACTGGCGTTCCCCTTTACTTGAAATTGCCGCCCAACAGGCTCGGCCACTGCCCTTGGAACTCGGCCCAAGACAGGGCCCGACACTGGTCGGAAACGGCAGGGGCACCCTATAGCAGGTATCCCCAAGAAAATCCATTGCGCATTCCCGGGCAAACTCGATCAGAAGCCGGAAGGACCACATCAGTCCGTATACACGTATCCCCTGGCTTCCATGCAGTCGCGGATGATGGACGTGTATTCGGAGATGCCCATGGAATTACCGCTTGCTTCCTGTTGCTGGTCTGCCCTGGCCGAACATTCCTGGTAATCGGCCTGGCGCTGTGCATCCGTGGCCGTGCGGTGGTAATACTCGCTGCGTCGGCAGCCCAGGCTCAGCACCACCATCAGCAACACAGCCAGCCCCACCACGCACGCGATTTTCCTGCTCTTCATGATCTTCCTCCAGAACCCGCCTGTTACGGCCCAAAGGCGTTGTTGCGGCATTCCGTGTCCTCCACTTCCAGCCGCTGTTCATTGTTGACCAAACCCAAGGCGGTGTTACCCGCCACATATGAGTGCAGCGCCAATATGGACTCGGACTGCGCATCCACGTTCACGAGGTGCTCGTCAGTGCACGTGTTGTCCCTGAGCACGCATTGCAGAAGTTGCACTGAATCGGCATCCACGATCCCGACCACAAAGGGGCCGTGGTTGTCCAAAAACACTCCGTTGCCCACCAGCACATCCCGGACATGGTCAAGAACCAGAGCCCCGTTCCTGCTGCCCGTGACATGCAGGTTGCTCAAGGCCACATCCCGGGATTGCACGACTTCCAAACCAAGACCGCCGCTGCTGAGCAGGGCCACGTCCTGGATATGCGCGCCGTCGGATTCAGAGATTCCAAGCACGGCGGAACGGGGCTCCGTGGCGTTGGCCTGGACCACACTCATGTTGTCCAGCACCAAGCCCGGGCAACGGACAAAACGCAACACGTGTTCCGCCTGTTCTCCAGCGGTGATGGCCGCGCCCTGCTCGCTGACCAGGACCAGATTCTCCACATCCCTGATTTCCACCCAGGCCGACGGGCCTGAACCGTGCACCGTCACATGGGGATTTCCTTCGATCTCCCACTCCCCGGAAAAGTCATACTCGCCTGGCCCCAGAGCCAGGATGCGGTCCGGCCCCACAGCCCCAAGCAGTTCCTCCACACCAGCCACGTCAACCACATGCGCTTCCCGGGGCAGCGTGGCGTTGACCTCGGCCAGGGCAATATGCTCGGCCACGGCCAGCACCGTGTTCACGTATCGGTTGCTGTGGTTGTAGCGGTACAGGGCCGCACGCACCACGTCCTCGGAGCCGCCCTCCCAGCCGTGCTCCACCAGGAAATTTCCCAGGCTCATGACCGCGTCCTCCACGGTGAACAGGTCGAGCCTGCCGTCCTGGTCGCCGTCAACGCCCCATTTCAGCGCACTGGTGGGCATGAACTGGCTCACGCCAATGGCTCCGTAAAGCGAGCCCGGCAAGGAAAAGGGATCCACGCCTGCCTGCCCGGAATACTCGATTAGGGCGGCGGCTTCCCGCAGGGCCCAGTCAGCTTTGCGCGCGGCTGTCTCGCGCACCCAGCCCATCTGTTCCTCACTCAACTCCTTGTGCGCGAACATCTCCTCGACCAAGGAGAAGTCCCGGCACAAGGCCATGGAAGCCAAGGTGGTCAGGGCGGGCGTCACGCCGAGATACCGGCCGGCGCGGGTCTCCACGGCCACGATACCGGCAGCCACCTGGCCGGGCACGTTGTACTGGATTTCCATACGCCGGATCAGGGCCCGGCTCGTCACGTAGAATTCCCGGGCCTCGGCCAAGCGCTCGGGTTTCATCACGCTGCGGTAGACACTGCCGCCCGCTGTATTGGCGTAGGCGGGATTTCGCCGTATTTCCCGGCCACGTTTGCGCTCGGCGGCAGCCCGAACCTCGAAGGCCGTGTCCGCGCTGGGCAGCCCGTCCACCCGCAATCCCCGCTCGCGTTGGAAAGACCTGATGGCCGCATGGGTAGCGTCCCCATACACGCCGTCAACAGCGCCCGGGTCGTGTTCAAGAAACGCCAGATTCCGCTGCATCCTTTCAATGCGAGAAGAGCCGAACGCGGTCTTGAACAAACCATTGAGCTTCCGGCTCATGGGTTCGGGGTCAAAGACGGCCTCGGGACGGGAGAACAACTCGGTCAGCTGTCCGCGATCAAGACCTTGGGCAACAAGGCGTTCCACCACGGGAGCCCAGATATCTTCTTGGGAAGGAGAATCAGCAGGTTCCGGCTCCGCGTCTTCAGCAGCCTCGGTTTCAGTGGCCAAAGCCTCGGCAAGGGGAGCTTGGGCAAAACCCAGCTCCGCCATCAAGAGCAGGAGCACCATCAACGGCGCCAGGAAAAAACCACATGCCTTGCACAAGGATACCTGTCTGCTCACGCCAAACGCTCCTTGTTGTCGTGACCGTTGCGGCCACAGGGCCGAACAGAATCCTTGCCGGACGATCCGCTGGTTCGGCTATTCCCCGCCCCTGTTCTTGCGCATGGCTGCAAGAATCTCTTCCTTGCGGCGCAGGAACTCTTCCTTACTCAACGAGCCGTTGTCCCTGAGTTCCTTGAGGCGGTGCAGCAGTTCGTCCAAGTCAACCGGACGGTCCGTATAGCCGCGCTCCATGGCCGTCTTGGAAACCGAGGCGGCCAAGCGTTCGCCCAGGGGCCGGGCGACTTTGGTCAGCACGGTGTTGCCTGCCTTGCGGGCGGCCTCGCCACCCTTTTCCCGGGCAGCCCTAGCCAGCAAGGACCATACGTCACGTCGTTGCATGCTGGAATTTCCCCGCGTTATTGGACCGTTTCCGAAGCTTCGGCTGCATCGTCCTCGTCCCCGACAGGAGCGGCCTCATCATCACCGCTTTCCGCTTCCTCCGTGGCGTTGGCTTCTTCGGCACCGCCTGCGTCTTCACCTTCATCCTCACCAGTGGAGGACGCGTCTTGATCCTCGGAACCTGTTTCTTCCGTGGCGTTGGCCTCGGCAGGGATTTCCTCTTCAGCCGGAGGCTCCAGGGAAGCGATGTACTCATCCCAGCCCTCGACTTGGGTGGCGTTACCCACGCCAAAAGATTCCGTGACCACGGCAGGCGTCCGGTCCTGACTCAGATCGATTTCTTGTTCGTTCATCACTGTGATCAGTTCATTGGTGATGTCGATGGCGTCGTCATAGGTCCGGGCCTGGCCGGCCTCGACAATAACGGCGTAGCCGTTTTCCACGCGGTATTCTTCCAACAAGGGCTGCAAATGGCCCATGAGCAGCGCGCTCAACCGATCTTGTTCAGCGGCGATGGTGGCTTGGAGCAAGGCAGCGGTTTCACTCAAGCGCGCGTAATTGTCCTCGTTGCCTTCGGCTTCCAACTCCTGGCGCAAAATATTGACCTCAGCCAAAAAACGCTCGTTCATGGCGCTCAGAATGCGCATGGCCTCGATACCCGCGTCGCATTCCACAAGGACCCGTTCCACATCCACCACGCCAAAAGCAGTCGGGGCTACTTGCTCGGGCTCCTCTACATTCTCCGCGCTTTCGGTTTCGCTGATTTCAGGAGCCGCTTCCTCGGCTTGTTCTTCAGCCTCGGATCCGGACTCGGTGGTTTCTTGAACCTCAGCGGCTTCTTGAACTGATTGTTCCCCGCTCTGGTCCTGGTTGTCCGAGGTGTAGCTGACAATGGCCGCAGTGGTCGCCAGCAAGGCGAACAGGGCCAAACCCACGTTCAAGGGAGTAATCTTCATCTGATTGTGCTCCGTGTCTCTTCAAATGAGTTGCGAAAGTTTCTCTATTTCCGGCCAGGCTTATGCCCTTACGACCGGGACAGGCTCGGGCCGGGAAAGAACCAGGTTCAGGTCAAGGCCCAAGGCCAAGCCGCGTATGGTGTTCTTCCTACGCGTCCGAATCCCGAACGCCAACCCGCCAATGCGCCGAAAACGGCAATCAGCCTGCCCGGCAGGCGCGGGCCCAAGGCAAACGCGGGCGAGGAAACGCCCACAATGCCGAATGTCAAGGCTGCCACAGCCATGGGTGTTGTTTTCCTCATACCAAGACCGGGGAATTCCTGGTCTCGGCCTACGCCCTATACCTCTTCCAGGGCCAGGGATCAATGGCATGAACACAGGGAGTTGGAAAGGGAACGTTCCCGGCCTGACTGCCGGAGCCGAAAGCGAACCACAGGCCGAATTTTTGCCACTTGATTTTCTTTCCAAGAACATGGCTCCTGAGGCATATTGAGAAGCGGTTCCCAAGAACCATCCCAGCGCAAAGTGAAATCACTCCACTTGAAACTGCCGGTCCTGCCCCTGTATTTTGTCTCCTTTCTTCACATTGTTTCGCCCCAGGGCCTTAAGTTTACTGAGCATTGGCTTCTCTAATAAGCATTTCTGTACTGGAGTGACGCAACCGTTTTTCGAGGATTGCACCGGGCTCTCTCCTGAACGTGGATGCAGCCCCCCGGCTTCACAGCCAAGGCGCAAGCCTCCCGTGCATTGACAAACCACGGCTGCAATCATACTCTACCGAGGTTCAAGCACATGAATGCCGACCCTGAACGAGCAGGAGCCATCATGCCTGACAATGACGACAAAGAGATGATGACAGCGGATAAGCTTGATCAGCTCATCCAGGACGTGGCCAAGAAACCCCTTGATGAAAACGGGGACCAAGCCCCTGATGATGAAGAGGAAATCACCCTGGAGTTGGACGACGAATCCTAACTCCCAGCCACTTCCTGTATGCCCAGGCCGGCGTCACAGCCCCGTGTCAGCCCCAAGCCATGATCCCCGCCACCTTCGACGTCCCCTTTCTGCCCGACCAGCCCTATCTTGAGCTGCTCAAGCGTTTTTCCACGCGCCTGCAAAGCGTACATTTCAGCCTGGGAAACCCAACCATCGCGGACGCCAGGTTCCCGCTCCACCAATACTCCCTTGACGATCTCCTCCAAGGTTTGGAGTTCTTGGACGCCATCCCCGGCTTGGCCCTGCTCAATAGCCGCTTTCACGGCCAAGAACTGCTGGCTGGTTCCCATACCTTGCAGCATATTGTGCGGATATTGGAGCGCCTGCATGAACGGGGGCGGCTCCAGGGCGTGGTGTTCGCGGACTTCTACCTGCTCACAGCCCTGGCCAAGGCTGCGCCTAGCCTTTGCTCCCAAATCGAGGCCGTGCCCAGCATCAACTTCATGCTCGACACCGGGGCCAAGGCTGTCAGCCTGTATCGCCGCATAGAAACCACCGGCTTTTGTCCGCCCACACGCATGGTGCTCGACCGCTGCTTGAACCGTGATTTGGCAGGGCTCCAAGCCACATCCACAGGAATCAGGAAGCAGCTCCCCCACATGCGGCTTTTGCTCCTGGCCAACGAGGGCTGCCTGCTCCATTGCCCGTTCAAGCCTGCCCACGATTCCCTCATGGCTTTGAGCCGTATGCAAGGAGGCCCGGCGTGCGACGCCTCTTTAAACCGGGATCTTGGCTGCACCCGTCTGTTCCACGACCAGCCCGAGGAAATCTTCCGTTCGCCCCTGATCCGTCCCGAGGACTTGGGCCTGTATGATGGATTTGTGGACGGCTTCAAGCTTTGTGGCCGCACGCGGGGAGCGAGAACCTTGACATCCCTGCTCCATGCCTACATGAATGGACAATACGTGGGTAATCTGCTGGAGTTGGCCGATACCATGGAGTGTTTGAGCCATGTGATGTTTGTGGACAATACTCGGATACCCCAAACGTTCGCGGCCACGGCAGCGGGCTGCGGCTTGGATTGCGATGCTTGCGGCCTGTGCCGGGGATTGGCCGAGGACTTGGTCCGCCGCGAACAGCCCGGCATTGCTCCCGTGGACACGTAAAGACACCCCTTGTATTGAGTATATCGTATGGATACCACAGAATTATGAACAGTGTGTGCGTCTTTCTCGGCTCAAATATGGGGGCGTCTCCGGACTTTGAACGGGCGGCGCGCTCCCTGGCCCGGGAGATCGCGTCTCGCGGTTTGGACCTGGTGTACGGCGGCGCGGGCGTGGGCTTGATGGCCGTACTGGCCGACGAGGCCATGGCCCATGGCGGCAAGGTCATCGGAGTCATGCCCGCCTTGCTCGTGGACAAGGAAGTGGCCCACCCCGGACTGAGCCGGCTCGAAGTGGTGGACGACATGCAGGAGCGCAAGGTGCGCATGGCCGAACTCTCGGACGCTTTCATCACCATGCCCGGCGGCCTTGGCACCATGGATGAATTTTTTGAGGCCCTGACCTGGACCCAAATCGGTGTACACGCCAAGCCCAGCGGCATCCTGGAAATCAACGGATACCACAAGCCCTTGCTGGAATTCCTGGACAACGCCGTGGCCCAAGGATTCGTGCGCGACGTGCACAGGGACATGATCGTGGTCCATACCGACCCCGGCCGTCTCCTGGACACCCTGGCGGCCAGCAAGCCTCCCAAGGCCAGCAAATGGATATCACCCAAGCCCGGCGCGAATCCTACGTCCGGGACCTCCAAGTCCTCGGGCAGCAGCGGAATCCGGACCACCTCGGGCAGGTATTCGACTCCGGCGGAGCGGGAACTGGCCACCCTGACCGGCATGTCCCAGCTCCTGCACACCTGCCGGACCGAGCAGGATGTGTTCGACGTGACCAGCGAATATTTGCCCGTGCTCTTTCCCGACGCCACAGGCGCACTGTTTTTGCCGGACCGGGGCCTGGGACGCCTTGAGTCCGCGTTTACCTGGGGCGACGCCTCGATCCCCGGATTTTCCACGGATACGGGTTGCCCGGCCGTGGGTTCCAACCTGCCCCACTCCTCTGAAGACGGCCCCTGCGGCTTGCCGAGCTGCGCCTTTGCCCTTGGCAATACGGACCACCACGCGCTCTGCATCCCCCTGTCCCATGGCGACGAACGGATCGGCCTGCTAGCGGTCTCCGCGCCCGTACCTCCGGGTTTGAAAGGACGCGTGGGTTTGGCTGTGGTTGCCGCGGAAAACGTGGCCCTGACCATCTCCAACCTGCGCCTGAAATTCGATCTCATTGAAATGTCCCGCCGCGACCGGCTCACGGGTTTCTACAATCGCCACCATTTGGCCCAATATCTTGTGGAGTGGTCCGCCGGAGAGGACGCCCAGCCCTTGGGCGTGGTCCTCTTTGACTTGGACCGATTCAAGGCCCTGAACGACACCTATGGGCATTTGGCCGGAGACAAGGTGCTCCAGGCCGTGGGTGACCGCATGCTGGCGCTGTTACAGGAGAACGAAGACTTGTTCCGCTATGGTGGCGAGGAGTTCCTGCTGCTTACGCAGGGTACCGACCTGGACAGCACCGTGGCAAGGGCCGAAACTTTCAGGGCCGTGGTTGGGGACATCCGGGTGGAGTATAAAGGCCAGAGCTTGGTGCATACCACGCTTTCGGCGGGAGTCGCGGTCTGCGCGCCGGGCCGGGACCCGGAATCGGCCTTGGCCGATGCTGACGAGGCCATGTACCAAGCCAAACGAGGCGGGCGCAACCAGGTGGCGGTCGCAAAATCCTAGATGTATTGCGATCGCCGGAACGTGAAGCTACTGCCGCCGTCCCTGGCTCAATGCCGTGGTCACGGGGCCGGCTTCTTCCACGAGATCATACGCATACGGAAACATTACCGCTTCCTCGGCGGGCAAGGCCGGGGCGAACAAATGGCCTTGCGCCAGGCCGCAACCCAGCTTGCATAGGACATGGTATTGCTCGGGGCTTTCCACGCCTTCGGCCACTGCTTCCATGCCCAGGTTGTGGGCCAAGGCCAGCACCGCGGCCACGATCTCCTTGTTCATCCTGCCCGAACCACTGCCGCTCACAAAGGAGCGGTCGATCTTCAGCGCGTCAATGGGAAAGGACTGCAAGTACGCAAGGGAGGAGTAGCCCGTTCCAAAATCGTCAATGACCAACTTGAGCCCGATCTGCTTGACCCTGGCCATGAGCGTTTGTGATTGTTGTATATTCCTCATCAGGGCGGATTCGGTGATTTCCAGTTTAATTCGTTGGGGATCAACACCGGTATGGCTGAGTATGGATTCCAGCACTCCGGGCAGGCCGCGCCTGCTGATGTGCAGTGCGGACATGTTGATGCTCATGGACAGGCCAGGGCACGCTTCCCAATTCCCTTCCCACGCCTTGAGCCGGGAGCAGGCCCGTTCAAATACCCACTCTCCCAAGGCGTGGATAAGGCCGATCTCCTCGGCCACCCCAATGAACTCCTGGGGCAGGACCAGCCCCTTGCGGGGATGGTTCCAGCGCAGCAAAGCTTCGAACCCTTCCAGCACCTGCTCGGCCACGTTGATCACGGGCTGGTAAAAAAGCTGAAACTCATCGCGCGCCAAGGCTTGGCGCAACTCGTTTTCCAGGGTCATGGCGCGGATGGTTTCCCGGTACATGGCCTTGTTGAAGATACGGAACTCGTCGCCGCTCTCCTTGGCGCGGTACATGGCGATGTCCGCGTCGCGCAAGATGTTCTCTGGGGCTGAATAGTCCATGGTGCGGATCACCACACCGATGCTGGCCCCGGCATGGACCACGTTCCCCTCGATGAAAAATGGGTCGAACAAGGAGTGGGTGAGACGGTTCACGATCATCACCACTTCCCGCGGCAAGGTGAACTCCTCTATGAGCACGGCGAATTCATCCCCTCCCAACCGCGCCACCGTATCCATCTCCCTGACGCAGCTCTGAAAACGCAGTGAAATTTCCTGCAGCAGGATGTCGCCCACCACATGCCCCAAACTGTCATTAACGTTCTTGAACCGGTCCAGGTCAATGAGCAGCACCGCGAACCGGTAGGCAGGATTACGCTTGTTCCGCTTCAGGGCCTGTTCCATGCGATCAAGGAACAAGGCGCGGTTGGGCAGGTCGGTCAGGGGATCATGAAAGGCCTGGTGCGCGAGACGATCCTCATAAGCCTTACGCTCGGAAATATCCTGGTAGCTGAAGTAAACCGCCTCGATCTCACCGCCCACTAAAACGGGATACCCCAGCACGGACACAGGGACCTCCCGCCGGTCCTTGGTCAACCGCACGGTTTCGCCCGCTACCTCGCAGTGGCTGCTGATGATGCTCTCAAAAAGGCTGGCCCCGGAGTTTCCGGGCACGATCAGATCCCGGTTGAGCTTGCCCACGGCCTCCTCGCGGGAGTATCCGAAGAGCTGCTCATACCCGGTGTTGATCTCCATGATCCGATCCTGGGTGTCCACAAGGGCCAAGGCCAGGGGAGAGCTTTCAAACAACTGGTGGTAAAATGCGCTTTGCCGTTCCAGGTCGCCGACACGGGCACGCAGCCGCTCGTTAGCCTGTCTGAGCAGGCCGTACAATTCAAAGCTCTCCAGGCAGTTGGCCGTGTTCAACAGCACCAGGGACAAGAGGTGCAGGGAACTCTCCGGAACAGGCTTCCCCGTTTCCTTGGGCAGAGCCATGAACATGCCGCGGATTCTAGACCCCGTGGCCACAGCATGCATGAGCAACAGCGCGCCGCCATTGCCGTCCATTTCGGCCCGCACGAACTGGGGGCGGGAATCGTTCAGGGTGCGGGCAAATGCGCCGCGTTCCACTTGCCGGTCCATTTCCTCTTCAAACCACGCCCTGCGCTCCGGACCCGCCGCATGGGTCAACACAAAGTCGCTGCCTGCCTCGTCCACAAGAAACACGGCCAGGGCGTGGCACGGGAGAATGCGTTCCACCCGGACGCACATTTCCCGGCATATGGCCCGGGGAGATTCAAACGTATCAATGTGTCCCTGAAAATCCCCCAGGCTTGCCGCAATCTCCAGGGCCTCCAAAGTAGAACGGAATTCCCGCTCCAAAGAGGCCATGCGTTCAGCTTGCATCCCCATGGCCATGGCTGGGTTATGCAGCCTCTCCCAAAAAGACCGTGATCGTGTCTTCCACCTGGGAGTGGGACAGGGTAAAGGCTGAAGCGAGAATGCTCGGGGGCAACCCCAGCACGCTCCATGCGGAACCACGCAAGGAAGGAACCACCATGCGGGCCGTAAGATCCGGGTCCAAGGCGTGGGCAATGATGTCGGCCACGTGCAGGACAGCGCCCTCCCGTTCCGGTTCCATGCCCGGGGGGAGATGGTGCTCGCCCACAGCCCGGACCATTGTTTGCGGCAAGGCCCATTCATCCAACAGGGCCCGGGTCACCGCGCTGTGGTCAAAGCCCCACATCTCGCGCTCCACCTCGTCCAGAGGGCGGCGTTCGTACAGGGCAATACCCAAAGCGGCCCGGCTGTGTGCGGGAAACTCCATGAGCATGACCAAGCGGCCAATGTCGTGCATCAGCCCGGCGGAAAACGCCCGCTCCTGATCCATGCCGTCCAGGTGCGAGGCCAAGTGGCGGGCCACAATGCCGCAGGTCACGCTGTGCCGCCAAAACTCTTGCATGGTGAAGTACTGGGCCGGGACGTCGTTGAACAGGGAAATCACGGACACGCCCACAGCCAGGGACGTCAGTGAATTGGACCCCACCAGGGCCACGGCCCGGTTCAAGGACCCGATTTGCTGGTGAAATCCGTAGAAAGGCGAGTTGACCAACTTGAGCAGCCTTGCGGACAAGCTGCCGTCGCGCCCCACCACTTCAGCGACCCGAGATGCCGAGCAAAACGGATCGTTGAGCGCCGCCACAATCTGGGAGTAAACCTCGGGCAAGCTGGCCAAATGCGTGGCCTCGCTGACCAAGTCTTCCGGCTCCGGCAATTCAGGCAGGGACGAGTTGGTCGGAGTTGGAGGAGGCGCCGGCAGTTCCAGCTTGGCGGACTGCCCCCCGGCTTCCAATTGCCGCGCGGCCCATAGCGTGAATTGGCGGATCAATTCCTGTTGGGCAGGATAATCGTGGTCAGCATTGGAAAAACGAAAATCCGCAAGTTCCCTGCACACGGCCAGCACTTCCGGGTCCATTCGCTTGTTGGCCCTGGCTTGCGCGTCCTCCAAGGAGACGTTGCGGATGTCCGCTTCAAGGATGCCCCAGGCCTTGCAGGTCTTGATGTGGCTTTCGGTCAGGGTCATGCCCTTGGGCAGCAGCAGCCTCCCTTGAGGAGACCGCAAGTCAGAGGCAAGCACCATGCCCGGCCCAAGATCACTTGTCGGAATTGTCCCCATATCCCTTTTCCTGTCCGCCACCCCCGAGGTTGCCGCGAACTTCATACGGCATGGATCGCCCCCAGGCTTCCATGCCCAGCATCAACCAAAAAAGAACTTTGATTTCAGCATCTTGTCGTTCTTTTCCCAAGTTGTAGCATACAACTCTACCAAAGGCATTCTCCAGCGTATAGGTACCCTGGGTATGGGTTCCCAATTTGCCTGCTCAGGCATGCCCGTGAGTTAAGCCATCCCGACAGTTTTCCATCGACAGCAAAAAATCTCTCCCGTATCTTCTGGGAACCGTTTATCAGGAGGCCTGCATGAAAAGCTATCGCAAGGAACTCTTTTTCCAGGTGCCCACCCGCCGCGAATTCGTGCACATCACGCCCGAGGTGGAAGACTGTTTGCGCGAGTCCGGCGTCCAGGAGGGGCTGGTGCTGGTCAACGCCATGCACATCACCGCGTCCGTGTTCATCAACGACAATGAATCCGGCCTGCACCACGACTACGAGGTCTGGCTGGAAAAGCTGGCCCCGCACGAGCCCGTGTCCGGCTACCGCCACAACGTGGGCGAGGACAACGCGGACGCGCACATGAAGCGCCAAATAATGGGCCGGGAAGTGGTGGTGGCCATCACCGAGGGCCGTCTCGACCTGGGCACCTGGGAGCGTATTTTCTATGGGGAGTTTGACGGCAGGCGGAAGAAGCGGGTGTTGGTGAAGATTATTGGGGAGTAACAAACTACCATGAAACCCTCATGACCAAGGAAGACAACACCCCCACCCCATCCACCACCCGCCGCGTACTGGGATATATCGCCGCCCTGGCCATCACAGCAGCCTTCATCCTCTTTGGGGCTCCTGTCCTGTTCAAACTGGGACTGGATCTGGGAGGCTCGTACTCCGTAGTCATGGCCGGAATAATCGCGGCGATAGTTCTCATCGCCGCTATCCCTGCCCTGCCGCCAATACAAGCCATGCTCCTGGGCCAAGAACCGGCCTCGGCCCGGACCTTTGTCCGCCTCTACCTGGACACGCTGCTTCTGCTGCTGCTCCAGCTCGTTGGCATGGGCTTGGCCCTGCCTTTTATCGTGTTGGAGATGGTCGTTATCCTGGCCCTGGTCTTCGTGCCCTTGGGCCCTGCCAGTCTGGTCGTGTACATCCTGCAGCAATCAGGTGTGGACGTGGGCAGCCCCCAACCAGGCCAAGACGTGGCCCTTTACATGGCGGCTTCCATGGGAATACTTCTTGGGGAAATTTTCTACTGGAAATGGCTGCGATCCCGCGTAAACAAGGCGCGGGAGTGGATACTGGACAAATGGGTCGAGGGTATCGCGGCCCTGAGAGGTTGAGACAGACACCAGCCCAACCCTGGCGCCGGGCAGGAGGCAGTTTAGGCCTTTTCTCTGCCGGGCTTGAAATTGGGCAACTTTTCCAAAATGGCGCTCAAATCGCGGGTATCCAAGGGTTTGGCCACGAACGCCACGGGCGACACGGCCATGGCTCTTGATTTTGTGTCTTCGTCGGCAAACGCCGTGGCAAAAACCACGGGCACCTCGTACTCGGCCGTGATCCTGTGGGCTGCCTCCACACCGTCCATTTCCCCCTCAAGCATGATGTCCATGAACACCAAGTCGGGACGGCCTTTGGCGGCCTCGGCCACGGCGGCTTCACCCGTGGCGGCTTCGGCGCAGACTTCGCAGCCCAGATTCATCAACATTTTCCGCATGGCCAGAGCAATGATCTGCTCATCCTCAACGATCATGACCCGGTAACTGTAAGGCTTGCCGTGGCTGCTCTGGACAATGATCATCCCACCCCCTGGACAGGAAAAGAAACCGTGAACAGCGCGCCCCGGTCCCCCACCGAAGCGAGCTCGCCCTTAAGCTGCTTGGTCAAATTCACGACCAACTGCAAGCCCAAGGATTCACTTGTATACAAGTCAAACCCCGGGGGCAATCCCGTGCCGTTATCCTGCACTTCAATGAAGACCTTGTCGTCCCGCTGAAAGAGCCGAACCGTGACCTTGCTGTTTTCAATACCCGTAAACGCGTGCTTCACCGCATTGGTCACCAACTCGCTGACAATCAATCCGCAGGGTACGGCCTGCTCCACGGTGATCTTGACGGACTCGGCTTCCACCTGGCTTTCCACCTGGGCTTGGGAGTAGGATCCGGCAAGCTTGGGCACAAGCTTGAGAAGGTATTCCTTGAGGTCGACCCGGGCCAAGTCCGGAGAGCGGTACAACTCCTCGTGCACCATGGCCATGGCGTGAATGCGGTTGCGGCTTTCCATGAACAAATCCAGGGCGTTGGGGTCCCGCACGTACTCTGACTGGAGATAGAGCAGGCTGGAAATGATCTGCAGGTTGTTTTTTACCCGGTGGTGGATTTCCTTGAGCAGCACTTCCTTTTCCGCCAAGGAATTGTTGATCTGCTCCTGGGCCTGGATTCGCTCCGTGACGTCGAGAAACATGACGGCCACGGCATTGGGTGTGTGCCGAAAAGCGTGAAATTCATAAGCGCCCTGTATTTCCTCGTCCGTATAGTACATTTGCTCGCCGTAAAACGGTTCTCCAGTGCGGATCACTTCACGAAACAGGCCGGGCGCTTCGGCCTCGGCCATGCCCGGAAAGGCCTGCTCAATGGACAGGCCAATTCTGTCGAGCACGGGAACCCCCAAAATATCCTCTGCAGACTGGTTCGCTCCCCTGAGAATCAAATCCCCCTGCTTCAGGGCATAGAACAGCATGCCCATGGGCGAAGATTCCACCACGCTGCGAAAGCGTTCCTCACTCGCCACAAGCGCCTCTTCAGCCAATGCCCGGTCCTCAAGCATGGTGTTGGCGTAGCCGGCCATGGTCTTGAACTCGTGAAACGGAAGGGATTCGTCGTCCACCGGCTCGTTGGAGTCAACAGCCTTGCGGAAAAAATCGCCAAAGGTATCAACCCCCTGGCGCAGCCTCAGGGAGAAATGGCGCACCATGAGGAACCATACCCCCATGGCGAACACTGCCGCGCTTGCAGCCAGCAGAAGTTTGTTGCGCGTCCCGGCCCAAAAGCGATCCCGCATTTGGCTGATGCTCAGTTCAACGTCATCAAGAAACACTCCAGCGCAAACGATCCAGTTCCAGGGTTCAAAGACCAGGGAATACGTCATCTTCGGAGTTTCCACTCCAGTGCTGGGCTTGGGCCACAAATACTCCACAACCCCGCCCTGCTCTTGGAGTCCGGCCTCAATGATGTCCTTGAACAGCTCCGTGCCCTGGGAGTCGCGCATGGTGAGGATAAAGTCCCCTTGCAGGTCCGGGTCCACATGGCTCAAGAGGATCCCTTGCAGGTTCAGGACAAAGACATAGCCGTCAGGGCCGGTCCTGATATTGCCGATACGGTTGAGGGCTTCGGTCTGGACCTCCAGTTCCATGTCCTCAATGTATTCGCCAGTGCCAATAAGCCAATCAAAGGGCTCAAAGTATTGGACATAAGCTATCTTGGCGTGGTCCTCGCCCTCCACTCCCGGCTTGGTCCAGCCATACTCGTAAAACCCTTGCCCTTGCTCCCGGGCAATGCGGATCATGTCCTGCACCACAAAGCGGCCCTGGGAGTCCTGAGCCGAGAGAAGATTTTGCCCTTCCAACTCCGGGTGGTCGGCAAACAACATCTCCACCCCGTCCAATCTCGTAGCGAAATAGTAGCCCCTGCCCGAGTTGAAGCGAATATCGCGCAAGGCCTCCCGCACCAGTTCCTGGAGTTCCTGGTCGGACATTCTCCCGTGATAGGCGGCATACAGCCTTTCAGCCACGGCAACGGCTTCTTCCGTACGCGACTTGATGGTTTGGCGCACTCGCTCACTGGTCTTGGACTCCATATGGCCCAGGTACTCGACCACCTCGTCCACTTGCTGGCGAATCATGTCTTCCTGGGCCTGCATGAGTTCCGCACGGATGCGTTCCGTGTCCGCTTCGAACTCGCGGTATTCGATAAAGGTCCAGGATATCCCGAGCGCCAGAAGGACAACCAGTAGGGGAAGGACGGAACTCAGAAGATTAATGCGAAAGATGCTGTTCAGGCGCATGATGTTTCCCTGACGCGCCTGAATGGAGGCGGAAAGAAGGGCGTATGGCTTGGCCTGCCCATAGAGTCTAGGGGGAAAAATGAAGGTTCATTATCGTCACCGCCATGAACCAAGGACTCGCTTGTGGGCCGCTCCTCCCAAAGGTGGCAGGCCACGGACAAAGTTCTCCCGCGCCGGAGAAACGCAAGCGCAGACTTCCGAACAACGGATACTCCTATTCATCGGCCTCGCCGCCACTGACCACTTCCTGAATCAAGGCCTTATAATCCTTGACTACCTTGTCGCCGCCCGCATACTCGAAAATGGTCATGCCATAGGCCGGAGCCTCGGAAACACGCTGGCTGAAGCGAATGGGCTGGCACAGGTATTTTCCGTAGAGTTTTTCGATGTTGTCGAGCAACGCGTCAGCGCTTTTGTTGGTCAAGTGCCGGAACGTGGGCAACAGGTATTTGAGTTCCACATCCTTGTGATACTTCTTAATGGCGGAAAAACTTTTCAAGAATTCGGAAAGCCCCTGCACGCTCATCACTTCCAGGGACACGGGCACCAGCAGTTCCTTGACGTAGAACAACACGTTCACGGTCAAGGAATCCCAGCCCGGCGAGGTGTCGATAATAATAAAGTCGAAACGGCTTTCCAAGGGCCCCAGCGCCTCTTGCAAGGTGACCTCACCGCCAAAATTCTTGCGTGCGATGACACGCTTCACGGCTGCCAAGGACTTGCCGCCGGCCAGCAGCCACAAGTTTTCACGCGCTTTGAACAAACACTCGTCCGCTTCCATGTCCCCGGTGACCAGATCCGCCAACCCCGCCTCGGGCTTGACGCCCAGCATATACGCTGACTGGCCTTGGGTATCCGTGTCCACGAGCAGGACTTTATGCCCCTCAAGGGCCAACCCAGCGGAAAGATTCACCGAGGTCGTGGTCTTTCCCACTCCGCCCTTGGTGATCATCACGCCGATGGAGCGCGCTCGGCTCAAGGGGAAACGGTTGCCGCAGGACTGGCAATGGATAACAACCTTTTTATTGGGGATTTTGCTGTCTTCAATGGTGCGGGTATGGCCGCACTTGGGGCATCTAATGTCCATGGAGCCGCCTCCGGTCCGTTGCTCGTCTTGAGATATGGCTCGTGCCTCGATATAGGCGTCAATTTCGCTGTACTGTAGCTCTTGCCCAGAGTTGTTCCGCGTGTAGTATTACTGATGCAGTTATTTCTTGATTGCCTTGAGGGTCATTTTCAAGAGAATACTTTTGTCGTTCTTTGTTTCAAACTCATGCAACACAATTTTTAATGCATTGTTGACGATGTCCGACATGGAGACGGCTGTACGATACTCCTCTGGGACAAGCTTTCTTAATTGATATTTTGCATACTTCAGGCGAGAGTGCATTTTCCTGGAAAAATACACTGTGGACTTTTTCTTGCTCAGGGTTGTCAGACGAAAGGACCTGTGGTCGTCCTCTTCCTCGTCCCCCAACAAGTTGCCGGAAACAGCCTGGAATGGCGTGGGCACGGCTCCGTCCGACAAGCGGAAGGAACGGTGCGCCAAATTCTGGGCTTCCTTGGGGTCCCGGTACAGTATCTTGTCCAGGTCCTCCAGGTCCGGTGTAGTATCCTCATGAACCCCGCTGAGGAGTTCCTTCAATACATCTTGATCTTTGGTCGCTCGATCGGCCATCCAGGCATCCTCCTGGTTTGCGGACCCCAAAAGACACAGTCCGCCCTTGCCGCGTATTGCCACGCGTTCCAAACCACGCACGCTCGATGTAACCAGCGCTCCACCCCTATGGAAGCGTTGTCCGTCCCCTTCTTCCTAGCACACCTTCAGTGAAATTCAAACCAGGGCTCCGTGGCTCCCTACTCGCAGACCCGGCCCATGGTTTCATGGCTGCCGCACCGGGCCTCGGCCTCCACGAACACCCTTTTGACCAAGGGAAAGGCCTGCTTGATCTCTCCATCCATCTTGGCGATGGTCCGCTCCATTTCATCGGCCGCCAAGGAACTTTCGAAATCCACGCTCACGTTGACCAGAATAAATTCCGGCCCAAAATGGGTGGTCAGGACTTCGTTCACCGAGCGCACGCCCGGGTAAAGCGCGATCATTTCCTTGATGGATTTGACCACGTCGCTGTCCGCGCTTTCGCCGATGAGCAGGCTGTGGGTCTCATAGGCCAGCCATACGGCCGTGGCCGCGAGGATAACGCCAATGGCCACCGAGGCAATGCCGTCGAAGTAGACCCAGCCCGTGACCTGGCCCAGGAAGATGCCGATCAAAGCGACCACCAAGCCCAGCATGGCTGCAGTGTCTTCGAACAAGACCACGAACAAGTTGGGGTCCTTGCCCTTGTGGACCGCCTCAAGCATGCCCTTGTCTCCACGGTGCCGGTTGAACTCGCGAAAGGCCACCCACCAGCAAAAACCCTCGAAAATGATTGCCAAGCCCAGAACCACATAATTGACCATCACGTTGGTCATGGGCTCGGGGTGCAGTATGTGTTCAATGCCTTCATATATGGAGAGTCCCGCGCCCACGGCGAAAATGAGGATGGCCACGATAAAGCCCCAGAAGTAGACTTCCTTGCCGTGGCCAAAGGGGAACCTCTCGTCCGCAGGACGCCTGGAGCGGGCCAAGCCAAAGAGCAACAAAAACTGGTTCCCCGTATCCACCACCGAGTGGATGCCTTCGGAGATCATGGCGGAACTGCCGGTGATGGATGCGGCTATGAACTTGGTGGCCGCAATGAGCGAGTTGCCGATCAGGGCCGCGAGGATGACTTTTTTCGACGATCCGTGGGACATGTTTCCCTTACCTGCCTTTGAGTAGTTTTGCCTTGAGCGCCAAAGCGCCTCCTAAACACACCAGCACAAGGCCCAGCACAGCCCCAACCGCGCCCGGCCCAGGCCTGCCCATGACAATGGCTGCTAAACCTCCGGCCAAAAGAAGCGCGCCCAAACCTTGCACAATGGGCCCCAACCCTGCCCTCGGACTCGGCGGGCAAGCTTCGGGTCCAGTTTCCGTGGATTGCCGGGGCCGTCCGCAGTGGATGCAGACAGGTGCAGCGTCAGAAACGTCACGCCCGCAATCCTGGCAAACTGTCACGCCCATGGGTTCGACTCCGCCTCTTTCTTCTCCCAAGCTCCAGATTCGGACTCAGGCCAACGCCCTTTTCCTGGAAACTCCCCTTCCGGTCAATACTCCATCCTGGTCCGCTCCCATCTTTTCGAGCGGGAATTGCTTCACATGCACACGCACCCTGGAGACGCCGATTCATCACCAGGCAACATACGAAACAGTGGACCGGCACTATGCTTGGGAATACGTTGCCTTTCTATCACTCGGACTTGTCGCACGCAACGGGGGTCGGGAGCTGGCGACACCTTGCCGGCAGCAATATTCGAGCGTGAAAATTCTTCTGCCAATGCCCAGAGAAGCTCTTCCTGGCCTTGGCGACTTCCGTATCGGCTATCTCCAGACAAGAAATCAAAATGTCAGCCCGACCGTTGTAGGTGAAGACGAAAACTTGGTTCGCAAAACACAACTTTGGGCTGTTGAATTGTCGTTGAGGCCATACTCGAATTCCTGGCAAGGGGGAGATTCCATCGCACACGGTATTTTCACCTTTCACAGGATACACTTGATCCACTCAAACACTCTTAGAACCTTTACAGTTTTGCCCTAATCAACTATGCCGTTGTCGGTATCCAATCTTTCCTGTCCTCAGTGGCACAATACCGGGAGTGAGCATGGCCCCCTTACCCACGGCTTCTTGTCTTGACCTTCTCGCCATGTACAGCGTTCTTTTCTTATAATTAAGGAGAACAGGATGACCTCCAACAATGCCACCCCCACGAGCAAAACAGCCCTGTGGGCGCTGATTCTCGGAACTTCCGCTCTGGCCCTGGTCTTTGGCGGGATCATTCTGTTGGCTGTCTTGGAGTTGCCCTTTCTCTGGCTCATCCCTCTCCTGGGTATGTTCTTGGCCGTGGGCGCGATAACCTCGGGGCACATCGGCATCCCCCGCACCTCAGCCCGTCATGGCCGGAGGGGCAGACCCCTGGCCGTCACCGGCTTGGTCTTGGGCTATATCTGTATTGTGCTGACCCTGCT
>QZKZ01000335.1 GCA_004796465.1 Desulfovibrio sp. | reverse complement strand
GGGTGAGACCAAGTCCGGGAACTCGTCCAGGGCCAGGCGGTTGAGCACGTGGGTTCCAGCCAAGAAACCCAGGAAAAGCAGAACACCTTCCATATAAGGAAAAGCGGCAGCGACACCGCCCCAATCCCAAACCGGCGCTGTGAAGCCGAATTGGCGGCCCAAAGTGGGCAAGGCGTCCGGCACCTCGACCAAAAAGTAGCCCAAGCGGTAGACCAACTCTCCGGTCACGGCCAAGGGAAAGATCACGGGCACGGTTGGGGACAGGCGGCCCAGGATGGGATCCTTGTTCACGCCAAAGGCCATGTCGCCCAAGCGGATCATAGCCTCCACATAGACAATGGCCAGGGCGAACAGGGCCGCGTACAGCAGCATGTAACAAAGCCCACCGCTGGTACATATCCAACCCAGGGGATGGGTGGTTTCCTCCAGAAAGCGGACCAACTGGGACCCGGCCAGAACCGGCAAGACCCAGGTGCAGGCCATGTACTTGCCCTTGTTGCGGATCAACTCGGCAAAGGGGCTGCGCAGCCACAAACTGGGCGAGCCCTTGGTGCAGAGCTTCATGCAGTAGCCGCACACGTGGCAACCCAAGCTGTTGCGCACCCCAATGGCCCCGAGGTTGACCGGGCACCCCTTGAGCCCGTCCCGTCCCTTTTTGCAATCCAGGGTCGCGCACTCCCGGCACAAGGCGGGGTCGCTGCGAAACTCGGTCATGGAGATGGTGGCGGCCTGGCCAATGATCCGGCCCATGGGACAGAGATACATGCACCAGATCTTTTGTTCAAAGAGCAGGCCGGACAGGGTGGCCCCGGCCAGGATAGCCAGCATGAGCAGGGCGGTATCCCGGGGCGATTGGGTCAGCCCGGTGGCCCCTTCCAGCAGGAATATGAGGGCCAAGCCCAAGACCGCGATGCGCACGCCGTAGCGCCTGAGCCAGGCAGGAGGCGTCAGGTCCAGGCCCAGACCAAAGCGGCGAAGGATGCGCCCTATGCCGGGAAAGGGACAAAAACCGCACCACATCTTGCCCAGGAAAAACCAGCTCAGGACCACCGAGGGCCACCAAATGCCCCAAGCCAGGAACAGGACTATGTTGTGGCCGGGTTCTTGGGGGCCGAACAGCCCCAGGACAATGATGCAGGTAAAGACCGCGTCCCCGAAAATGCGGACCGATAAATGGAAGCTGCGCCCTTGGAACAGCCTGCCGAGCCAAGGGTATTTGGCGAAAATGTCCCTGCGAAAGGAGGGGTCGGTCAGCCACATGGGGCTGAAGGTACACCAGGGCGATTACCCTGTCGACGCCCGAAGCATGCAACTCCACGCTCCGGGCTGGGCTGGAAAGGCAGCCTACTCCACGTCAATGGCGCATTCGGAAAACACCGCGCTGGAGCCGCCCTTGGTCAGGAGGTAGAGCCTGACCATGCCCTCTGGCAGGGGGAAGCTGCCCAGTTCATGCCACGAGCCGTCCTGCTCGTAAGAACATGTGGCCCGGCCACTGGCCCCTTCAATGCGCAAACGCAGGGATTGGGCCTCGCTGGGCACTGACGCCGTGTCATCGCTGTGCAGAGCCCTGGCCTTGACCTGGCCCGCGCCCATAAACTGCTGCCCTTCGGCCCAAGCGCGGCCCAGAACCACGCCGTCACCCCCGGGGTTGAGCAGGGCCAGACCTGCGCCGCCTTGTTCCGTGGGCGCACCCGCCAAGCGGACCTCCACTTCCACGCTAAAGGTAGGGGGCATGACAAAACGGGAATACAAACCGGCCGGAAGGTCTTGGGACACGGTCATCACGCCGCCGGGCGAAGCCTCGCACGTACCGTCGGACATGCAGCCCCACTGCTGGCGGCTCCAGTTTCCGCCCCGAAAGTCCATGAACAAGGACTGGGCCAAGGCGTCGTCGGACGTGTCCTCGATAACGTAGCGCTGGGTGATCCGGGCTTGGTCCTCGGCGGTCACGGGCAAACGGCCCTGGTCCTCGCTGCGGCCTTGGGGCGCGCAGGCCGCCATGAGCACGGCCAACACGCCGAAAACCACTACGCGGGACAACTGCACGGCAACTCGATCAGGTCTGGGTTCAGGTCTGGTCTGGCGCACGATAATCTCCGCTGCGGCCGCCGCTTTTGGTCAGCAACCGGCAGTCCGTTATGATGATGTCCTTTTGCACGGCCTTGCACATGTCATAGATGGTCAGGGCCGCCACCTGCGCCGCAGTGAGCGCTTCCATTTCCACGCCCGTAGGTCCGGTGGTGCGGGCCTTGGCCAGTATACGCACTTTCGAGGTGTCCTTGTCCAGGGAAAAGTCGATGTCCACGCTGCTCAGGAACAGGGGGTGGCACAGGGGAATCAACTCCGAGGTCTTTTTGGCGGCCTGGATGCCCGCGACACGGGCCACGGCCAATACGTCGCCCTTGGGCAACCCGTCGGCGGCAAGCAGGCCAAAGGTCTCGGCGTTCAGGCAGACCACGGCCTGGGCCGTGGCCACCCGTTCGGTGTCGGGCTTGTGCCCCACATCCACCATGCGGGCCTTGCCCGTTTCATCGAGATGGGTGAGTTTGCTCATGGCCTAGCCGCTGGCTGCCTTGCCGGCTTTCTTGAAGAAGTTCTTGACCTTGTTCTTGGTCTTCTGCTCTTCCAACGCCGCGAATTCCTTGAGGAGCTCTTCCTGCTTTTTACTCAGGGACGTGGGCGTGTTCACGATCACCTCCACCAGGAGGTCGCCCTTATGCGCGCTCCCCAGATAGGGCAAGCCTTGCCCACGCAGGGAAAAGACCTTGCCGCTTTGGGTGCCCTTGGGGATCTTCATGGTCACGAACTCGTCGTCACCCTCGCCCAGGGTCGGCACTTCGATCTTGTCGCCCAAAGCGGCCTGGACCATGGAAATCTCACGGGTCAGGATCAGGTCCTGGCCCTGGCGGCGAAAGACCTCGTCCTCTTCCACGTGGATGACCACGTACAGGTCTCCGGGAGGACCGCCGTGGATGCCGGGCTCGCCTTCCCCGCGAAGGCGCAGGCGGCTGCCGTTGTCCACGCCCGCGGGCACACGCACGGACAGCTCGCGCACCTCCTCGACCACACCCAGGCCCCTGCATTGCTTGCAGGGTTTGGGAATGATCTGGCCCTGGCCCCGGCAACTCGGGCAAGTCACAGCGATGCGGAAAAAGCCTTGGGATTGCTGCATCTGCCCAGTACCGCCACATTGGGGGCAGGTCTCGGGAGAGGTACCGGGTTCGGCTCCGGATCCGCCGCATTCCTCGCAGTCCACATTCTTGGGCAGGTGCAGAGTGACTTCCTCGCCCATGGCCGCCGCGCGAAAATCAATGCTTAGATTGTAGCGCAGGTCCGCGCCGGACTGGGGCCGAGGCCCGCCTCCACGCGAACGGGTCCGGCCAAAGCCGAAAAATTCGCTGAAAATGTCGGAAAAGGCGCTGAAGATGTCTTCGGAGCTGGAAAAACCTTGGAAGCCGTTGGCGTCCATGCCTGCGTGGCCGAACTGGTCGTAGCGCGCCCGTTTGTTGGGGTCGCGCAAGACCTCGTAGGCCTCGGCAGCCTCCTTGAAGTTCTGTTCCGCATCGGGATCGTCGGGGTTGCGGTCCGGGTGGAACTGCATGGCAAGCTTGCGGTAGGACCGCTTGATCTCGTCCTCGCCTGCCTCGCGCCCCACGCCGAGCACGTCGTAGTAATCTCGTTTATCCACCATGGGAAGGGGCTACGCGTTGGTCTCGGTTTCCGGTTCCTCGGGGTCGCGGGACAAAAACTCCGGGGGCAGGTTGGGGTCGCTGTTGGGAACCACCAGCACCTTGCCCGCCGCGATCTCGCGCAGGGAATTGACCACTTCCTTGTTCTTGCTCTCCAACAGGGGTTCGTACCCTTCCCGGTACTGCCTCACCCGCTTGATGCCCATCTGCACCAGGAGAAACCGGTTGCCGATACGTTTCTGGCAGTCTTCAATCGTGATTCTCGCCATGTCTTTACTGCTCCTTGTGTGTCATCTCGCGTTCCGGTTCCGGAACGCGTTTGCTTGCATGGTTAAGGTTCTTGGACTGTATCGTGCTCCATGCCCCCATCAGGTTTGGAGTCGACAGTGTCACCCGCTTCCACCTCGTCCGAGGGGAAAGCCGGTGCATCGCTTTCTTCGATGGTGTCCGCCT
Source organism: Desulfovibrio sp. (assembly GCA_004796465.1). GTDB lineage: Bacteria > Desulfobacterota > Desulfovibrionia > Desulfovibrionales > Desulfovibrionaceae > MADRE1. Next base: position 10,859 of record QZKZ01000335.1, on the reverse strand, counting down.
CGGGCGGCAGAAGCTGGCCTTGCAGGTCCTCCAGCAACTGGTCCGACACGGGATAAAATTTGTCTTCGCCCTGGACCTGAATCCAACACTGGTCCTCGGGAAGGCCGGGGTCCAGGAAAAAGGCCAGACCGACCACGGATTCGTCCTCCAGGGAAAACAGCTCCCAGGAGAGCATTTGCTCGGCCTCGGCAGGAAGGGCTGAAGCGGGTTCCGCCTCGAACTTGAGGTCCGTGATCCGCCACAGCAGCATGTCCATGCCGGCCACGTCTTCACCGCTACGTTCGTCCTGCCAGCCCAAATCGGTCTTGGCAACCACCAATTCATTGCCGTCCTGGCCCTGCATCAATCGCTGCCTGGCCACCACGCTCAGATCAAGGTCCACCACTCCCCTCTCCCGCAAATGGAACGCAGGGCGTATCAGTTTCTCAGCCGCGTCCGCGGGCAGGGTAAAAAATTGGGCGTGACGGGTGGAACGGGCATAATAGGGAGTTTCCTCGCTGCCGTTGGTGTAGACCTCGATCTCTGACTCGGGTTCGTCCGAATCCGAGACCCAGATAGCCGCCGTGGCGAAGGGAACAGCGTCGGGATGCTCGCTGAGCGTGTCCCGGGCCAAAAAGGAGACCGCTTCCATGGTCACCAGTTCGTGGATAAACAGGTCCATTTCCGCACTTGAGGCCTCGTGCTCCACCAGTTCCTCGGGCCAGGTAAAAGCGTAGCCGTCATCATCGGTTCGTGCGGCTTCCCAACCTTGCCCGCCGTTGTCCCAGGAAATGCGCACCCGGCCCACCTGTTCCGGGGCCACATTGCTTACCAGCAGATCATAGTAGTACCTGGCTTCCCGGGCCGCGATCTCGGCAATACGCGTATCGAACAACAAGCATTGACCCCGGTCAATGGTGCTCATCCCGTAGAGACCGCTCCCCGAAGGGTTTTCCCCGCCCAGGGATATGGTCCAGGTCTGGTCTGCCTCAATGGTAAACACGGCCTGGGGATTGTCCAGACCGTATTGGGCCAAGTCTTGCTCGCCCTTTTCGCCCAAACGGCGTTCCGGCTTGCTGGTTTCCAGGTAGGTCAACAGGGCTTCGACCTTGGCCAGGTCCGCGAGAAAAGGTTCGTCCACGTCTTCCAACAGCACGACCCAGCCTGTTTCCACCTTGACCAACTCATAGGAAAAATCCGAGGACGCCACGGCCACGCGAGTGGCTCCGGCAAACTGGCCGGACGCAAACCACACCGTTGTGCCAGACTGGCCGTCGGTCTCGGGCGTGGGTTCGGGCCAAAAATAAATCACGGCCCACAACACAATGGTAACCGCCATAAGCACGGAAAGACGCTTGTTCATAGTTCGCTCGCGGGGTTAGGCATCTCGCGGCGCCGTCAGGCGCGTTTCCTGCGGCTCTTAAGCGCAGTGACAATGACCATGGTCAGGGTGAAGCCAATGAACACGATAAAGGGCAGGGCCACAATGGCGATGAGTTGCCAGCCCGGCCAGAGCAGGAAGTCCGGGGGCGCTTGGTCGCGGGTAACGGAGATGCGGGCCTCGCGCTCCAGGAGCCAGTTCACGCTGTTGCGGGCCATGTCGATGTTGCCCTGGGTGGTGATCCACTGGTCAGCTAAAAAATCTTGGTCGCCAAAGACCACGGCCCTGGGCGTGCGTTCCTCGTTCACGAAGCCGTCTGCATCCCCGGCGACCCCTTCAGTGGAGTTGGATTCGCCTTGAACTTCCTCAGCCCCGATAACCACCGGCTCTCCCTCATAGGCCCCGGCCAGCATGAGCGGCCCCTGGATGTCACTGGCCGGATCAAAAGCCACAAGACCTTCCTGGATGAGCACCTCCATATTGGTCTCCACCCACGCGAACCGTGAGGAGAGCACCAGGGGAAGGGCATTGTCCACTGGAGACCGGTCCCGGCCCGGATCAGGTTCGGCAAAATCCAGGGCCGCGCAGGTCGGGAACAGGGTCAGGACCACAAACCCCTCGGTCACGGCATGAGCGCCGTACTGCACGCCCAGGGAGACCATGGGATAATCCGGGATTTCTTCTTTATTCACCACCAGACCGGGGTGGCGTACCAGGCCGAGATGTTCCGCGGCCCAGGCCTCAAGGTTCTGGCTTTCCTCCCCGGCCAGGGCCAGAAAAACCCTGCCGCCTGCTTGAAAATATTCGGTCAGCCTGTCCAACTCGCTGTCCAGGAAATCCGTTTCCGGCCCCAGAATGAGCAGGGCGTCAATCTGGTCAGGGGAAATCTCCTCCCGGGCCAGGATCACGGTGGACACCTCCACGCCCTGGTCCAGGAACAGAGACTGGAGCATGGAGCAGGACCGACCCTCGTCGCCCACGCCGTCCGGATCCAATTCGCCGTGGCCCGTGCTGAAGGCGAACCGCGCCACCCTGGAGTCAGTGACCTTGACCAAGGCGTTGATCAGCGTTTCCTCATCCGGGAACTGCACCAGTTCGGTCTTGTCGCCATTGGCCAGAATGACTGTGCTGGAAAGGGTCACGCCCATTTCCCGGGCCAGCATGGGGTTGGCATCCGGGTCAACGAACTCGTAGCTGAAGTTGTCCGTCTCCCGGACGAACATTTCAAAAAGTTCGAGCATGCCTTCCCGGCCAGGTTCCTGGTCCATGTAAAACCCAATGGCCCGCACCGGAGAATCAAGGGCCTGCAGGGTGTTGACCGCCTCGGGCGTGAGCGTATTGCGCTGGTCGATGGTCAGATCCACTCGCCAGTCGAACTTGGCGGCCACCACATTGAGGCCCACGAGCAGGGCCAAGCCGAACAGCCCGGCCAGCATGGTTTGGAAAATTCGCTTGGATCGCACGGGGTCACCTCCGCCAGCGCTGGTTTTCCAAGCTGAGCACCGTGAGCCAGGCAAAACCGAGGATAAAGGTCAGGTAGTAGATGAGGTCCGCGAATACGATCTGCCCGCTGGTAAAGGTCTCGAAATGGCTGAGGATGGACAGGTCGGCCAGGAGTTCGCCCCAAAACGGAGGCAGGAACATCTTGGGAATGAGCAGCAGCCAAAGCAGGAGCAGCGAGGCGAACGCCAAAACCGCCGAGATGATCTGCCGTTCTGTGAGCGAGGAAAGAAACAAGCCCAGGGAGCAAAAGGACAAGCCAAGGAGAAACAAGCCCAAATACCCGGTGAGCGCGGGCAGGGGCTCGGGATTGGCGAACAGGAAGAGCAGGGCCGGGGACACGGCGTGCAAGGCCAGGGCCGCGACCAAAAAACCGGCCAAGCCCAGAAGCTTGCCGCTCACCAATTGGATTTCAGTAAGCGGGTAGCTGAGCAGCACTTCCATGGTGCCCATGCGCTTTTCCTCTGAAAAGCCGCGCATGGTCACAAAGGGCATAAAAAAGAGCAGGATCAGGCCCGAGGCGTCGATAAAGGGCTGGATCACGAACAAGGAGGTGCCGAAGCCCGGGGTCATGCCACCCATCTGCATGATCTGCAGGCCGTAGTCCCAATAGGCAACCACGTGCAGGGCGAAAAAGTAGCCCGTGATTACCAGGAAACAGCCCAGCACGATAAAGGCCAGGGGCGAGGCGAACATCACGGCCAGGTCTTTGCGCGCTATGAGCAGGCTCTTGTTCATGCTGCCTCCTCGTCGGTATCCATTGCCGGTTCGTCCATTGCTGCCTCTTCCTGGCCCGCGACCAAATTCATGAAGGCCTCTTCCAGGCCCGGGCCAGAGGGCCTGAACTCCAGCAGGGACCAGCTCTGGTCAAAAAGAAAGCGGCTCAAGTCGGCCCGGCGGTCCGTAGTGCGGTCCACCTCGACCACAAAAGCGTCCTCGCCGTGGCCTTCCGGCGCGGGAGACGCTGACGACACGAAACCTTGTTGCTCAATACGCTGCAGGGCGTCCTTGGCCGGAGTTTCCCCCAAGCCGAGCCGAACCAGGAACCGGCCACCGCCCATGGCCCCGGCCAACTCGCCGGGCGCGCCCTGGGCCAGAATGCGGCCCTGGTTGATGATCACTACTTTGTCGCAGGTCAATTCGACTTCGGACAGGATGTGGCTGGACAGCAGTATGGTGCGCTCCTTGCCCAGTTCCCGGATCAGGCTCCGGATCTCGCGGATCTGTCCGGGGTCAAGGCCCACGGTGGGCTCGTCCAGGATGAGCAGCTTGGCGCTGCCAAGCAGGGCCTGGGCCAAACCCACCCGCTGCTTGTAGCCCCGGGACAGGTGGCGGATGCGGCGCTGGGCCATGTGCGTCAAACCACAGCGTTCCATGACCTCGGCGACCTGGGCCATGGGGTCCGCGGACTCCTTGACCTTGGCTGCCCAGAGCAGATAGCGGCCCACTTCCAACTCAGGATACAAGGGCACGTTTTCCGGCATGTAGCCCAATTCCCGGCGCAAACTGACCACGTTGTCCAAGGCGTTTTTCCCGTCAAACACCACCTCGCCGGAAACAGGCGTCAGGTAGCCGGTAAGGATGCGCATGGTCGTGGTCTTGCCCGCGCCGTTGGGGCCGAGCAAGCCCACCACTTGGCCCGTGTCCACGGTGAAGTTCAGGTCGTGCAGCACCTGGTCGCGTCCATAGCGATGAGAGAGATTGCGCACCTGGAGCATGTAATTTTGCCTTGTTGTCTCGTGACGGGACTGCGTGAAGCCCGGCAGCCTCGGTAGGGTTGACGTGGCGCCGCTCTTTGACAAACGCCGAGCCCGTATCAACTGTTAAGCAGTCGGGCAGAATATAGCGTCTCTATATGTTGGTCAAGCCGGAAACCTCGCCATTGGTCCCAGGCACGTGCAATTCCCCGCCGGGAAATAAGGCTTGACCCCGGCTTTGGGGCCTGGGTACTCACCGCCATGGCCCGGGGAAAAAAGCTCACTTACGCCCAAAAAAACTGTGTGGCCAGCGCGGGCAAGCTCATGCACCAGACCAACATGGTCAGCGAGGGCAGCCGCATCGGCGTGGCCCTTTCCGGCGGCATGGACAGCTTCACCCTCTTGCAGGTCCTGCGCCACAGGCAGCGTACCCTGCCCTTTCCCATCGAACTGATGGTCCTGCACGTGAATCCGGGCTTTGCCCCGGACAACCATGCGTCTTTGTTGGCCTGGACCGCAAAGCACGGCCTGGCCGCACACATGGAGGTCTCGGACCACGGTCCTCGCGCCCACTCCGAGGAAAACCGCAGCAATTCGCCTTGTTTCCTGTGCTGCAACAATCGGCGCAAGCGTCTCTTTGAGCTATGCGACACATACAACCTGACCCACCTCGCCTTTGGCCACATTGCCGAGGACCTGGTCACCACTTTTTTCCTCAATCTGTTCCAAGCGGGCAGGGTCGAGGGATTGGGCATGAAGGAGTCATTTTTCCAGGGCAAGTTGACCGTGATCCGCCCCTTGCTCTGGCTGGAAAAGTCTGTTGTGCGCCGGGCAGCCGCGGCATGGAATTTACCGATAATTAAAAACCCTTGCCCATCGGCGCACACAGCCAAACGTTCACAAATTCTCCAATGGCTGGAGGAAAAGTTCAAAGATGATCCCAAGATAAAAGGAAGTGTATATGGCGCGTTACGGAGGCTCCAGCTTGACACTACCATGAAAAGGAGCTAATCGCTAGAGCGTTCATATGTTTTTATGGGTGAAAAATGCATGTATTGGGGTGAGGCAGGGTGATTGTGTGATTCGTTCACAGCGCAACAGGTGATGGGGTTCCATGCTATTCCGCAAATACGATATCGTCATATTCAAAGACAGCGAAGGTGTGTGCCGGAAGATGCGCATCCGTGGCTGGATGGGCTTTCTCCTCTTCGGGCTTTTTATCTCCCTGATCGCGGGCAACATCTACTTCTGGAATTACTTTACCAGCCACGGCCAACTCGAACACAGACTGCACGACTCGGAAAAAACCGTTGAGGAGCAAAAAAGCCAACTCCTCAACCTCGCCAACAAACTCAAGGCCCTGGAAAAGGACCTTGCCCGCATCCGCGACTTTGACTCCAAGCTCCGGGTGATGATCAACCTGGACGAAGAAATCGATACCGATTCCGTGGGCGGCCAAGCCCGCAGCGACTTTTCCGACAGCTATCTGCCCGTGTACCGCCAGGAACTCCTGGCCCGCAACATGCACGGTTTCCTGGACACCTTGTCCACGGAAGTCCAGCTTGAGGAAGTCCGCCAGGAAGAACTGCTTGAAGCCTTTGAGCACAACCTGGACCTGCTTTCGGCAACGCCCACCATTTGGCCCACTGAAGGCTGGGTAACCTCACCCTTTGGCCGCCGCATCTCGCCGTTCACCGGCCAATCCGAATTCCATCAAGGCATCGACATTTCCGGCAAGGTGGGCACGCCCATCTATGCCCCGGCCACGGGCGTGGTCACCTTCACGGGCGTGGACGGCGGTTTTGGCAAGACCATCGTGCTCAAGCACGGTTCGGGCATTGTCACCCGCTACTGCCACCTGCACCGTGTCTCGGTTGACGCTGACCAGGAAGTGCAGCGCGGTGAACTCATCGGCTACCTGGGCAACACCGGCCGCTCCACCGGCCCGCACCTGCACTACGAGGTCCGGCTCAACGGCGTGTGCGTAGATCCCATGCGCTACATCCTCAATTAGCAAGGCGCGCCTCAAAAAAACGCCAACCCCCTTGCCTTGGTGAGGGGGTTTTTTGTTCACCTTCCCCCTACGATCATGTGCGGCATAGCAGGCTTTTGGCACCCATCCCGACCCGGCTTCGAGCCCGAGGGCATGCTGCGCGCCATGGGACAAGCCATGCGCCACAGGGGTCCTGACAGCCAAGGCGAGTGGTACGACAGCGACGCTGGCCTGGGCCTCTCCCATGTACGGCTGGCCATCCTCGACCTTTCACCAACCGGGCATCAGCCCATGTTCTCCCCGGACGAACGCTATATCCTGGCTTACAACGGGGAGATCTACAATTTCCACACCATCCGCAAGGAACTGGAAGAGGCGGGGTATGCGCCTGAACAGGGCTGGCGCGGGACCAGCGACACGGAAGTACTGCTCGCGGCCTGCATGGCCTGGGGAGTTGAAGGCGCGCTGACCCGCAGCGTGGGCATGTTCGCCCTGGCCTTGTGGGACCGCAGGGAGCGAGTCCTCTCCCTTGCCCGTGACCGCATGGGCATCAAGCCGCTGTATTACGGCCTGGCCGGTGAAAACCTTGTTTTTGGCTCGGAACTCAAGCCCATACTGCGCCACCCCGCCATGGAACGCAGGGTGGACCGCAACGCGTTGACCCAATACCTCAGGTATTTGTACGTGCCCGCTCCGTCCTGCATTTTCCAGGGGCTGCGCCAACTCCCGCCTGGAACCATCCTCCGGATAAGGGCCAGCGACCTGGACGCAAACATTATCCCGGAACCCCAGGCCTATTGGAGCGTGGCCCAAGCAGTGCGCCAAGGCTTGGCCAATCCCACTCGGCATGAGGATGTTCGCCAGGCCTCCGAGGAACTGGAATCCATCCTCCAGGACGCCGTGAACCTGCGCATGATTGCTGACGTGCCTCTGGGCGCGTTCCTGTCCGGCGGAATTGACTCTTCCACCGTGGCCGCGCTCATGCAGGCCGGTTCCTCGCGGCCCGTGAAGACCTTTTCCATTGGCTCCCACGTGGCCGAGTACAACGAGGCCGAGCACGCCAGGGACGTGGCCGAGCGTTTGGGCACGGACCACACCGAACTCTACGTCAGCGAGGACGAGGCCCGGCAAGTGATTCCCCTATTGGGCTCCATGTATGACGAGCCCTTTGCCGACGCCTCCCAAATACCGACCTACCTGGTTTCCCGCCTGGCTCGCCAGGAGGTGATCGTATCCTTGTCCGGCGACGGTGGGGACGAATTGTTCGGCGGGTACAACCGCTACCTCATGGCCCCAAAACTGTGGCGCAAGCTTTCGCGCTTGGGACCTTCGGGTAGGCGGGCCATGGCCGCCATGCTGCGCCATGGCGGCGAAACCGCGGTCTCTGGACTGTACGGCCTGCTCAAGTCGACGACTCCGGCCAAGGACCGCCACCTCACCTTTCGCGACAAGCTGCAAAAGGTGACCGAGGCCATGGCCGCACGCGACCGCATGGGCTTTTTCCACAACTTGGCCTCGTATTGGCTGCGGCCCGAAACCCTGGTGGATACTGCGCGTGAACCGGACACGGTCTTTTCCGCACCCTCTGATGAATGGAGAGAACTCGCTGAAACCCTGGACTACCCCCGCCTGATGATGGCCGTGGACCAAGTCACGTATTTACCCGGCGACATCCTGGCCAAGGTGGACCGGGCCAGCATGGCCGTGTCCCTGGAGGCCAGGGTGCCCATTCTTGACCACCGGGTGGTGGAGTTCGCCTGGACCCTGCCCCTGTCCATGTTGATCCAAGGGAGCCAGGGCAAACATATCCTGCGCCAGGTCCTGTACCGCCATGTGGAGCCGGAACTGGTGGAGCGGCCCAAGCAGGGCTTTTCCATCCCCTTGGACACATGGCTGCGCGGTCCGCTTAAAGAGTGGGCAGCTGATCTTCTTGATCCGCAAACGTTGCAGCGCCAAGGCTTTTTCCGTCCCGAGCCTGTTACCCAGGCGTGGCATGAGCACCAATCCGGCCGCCGCAACCGCCAATACCAGCTCTGGGCCGTGCTCATGTTCCAGGCCTGGGCGCGCGAATTCTCCCAGGTTTGAGTCTGGAAATACGTACGGTTTTTCTGATAATATAGCTGGGAGCAAGTTCTGGACGGGCCACCGGGCTTTGGCGTAACACACCCGGAAAGCCGTGGCCCCGTGTTCCACGGCCGTGCTTGTTCAGAAAAACGATCCCCGGCTCCTGACATGAACCGCCCAAAAATATTGTTTGTGGTCTCCGAGGACTGGTATTTCCTCTCGCACAGGCTGGCTTTGGCCCGCGCGATTCGTGACGCCGGTTGCCAGGTAGCCGTGGCCGCTGCCCAAGGCGATCGGGTCCGGGAGATCATGGATGAAGACTTTTCCTTCCACCCCATCCGCATGCAACGGGGCAGCCTCAATCCCTGGAAGGAATACACCGCGTACCGGGACCTCAAACGGCTGTTCAAGGAACTCAAGCCTGATCTTGCCCATTTGGTGGCCATCAAGCCCATCCTGTACGGCGGGGTGGCAGCCAAGCGCACGGGCGTCAACGGTGTGGTCTGCGCTGTGGCGGGCGTGGGTTACGTGTTTTATCCCGGCCATTTCACGCGTACCTTGCTGCGCAGGTTCGTGGAGCTGACCTACCGTCTTCATCTACGCGGCAGGCAAGGCGTCCGGTTCATTCTTCAGAACCCGGACGACAAGGCCCTGTTCCTGGACCGCGCTTTGGCCCGGGAGGACCAGATCCGCATCATCGTGGGCAACGGCATTGACACGAACCGTTTCTCACCGAGCCCCGAGCCCGAAGGCAAAGTGACCGTGTTCATGCATTCCCGAATGTTGTGGGACAAAGGTGTGGGCGACTTGGCCGAGGCTTCCCGCTTGCTCAAGGCCCAAGGACAAGACCTCGACGTTGTCTTGGCCGGTGATCCCGATCCCAGCAACCCCGCGTCGGTCCCTGCCGACACCCTGGAGCAGTGGAGCCGGGAAGGCCTTGTCACTTGGCTGGGCCGGAAAGCCGACATTCCCGGCCTGATGGCCAAGGCGCACATCGCTTGTCTCCCCTCGTACCGGGAAGGCGCGCCCCAATCGCTCATGGAGGCCGCGGCCTGCGGCAAACCCATTGTCACCACCGATGTGCCGGGCTGCCGGGAAATCGTGCGTCAGGAGGAAAACGGGCTCCTGGTCCCGGCCCGTGACCCCCAAGCATTGGCCACGGCCTTGGCCAGGCTGGCGCAAGATCCAAAACTGCGCAGCCATATGGGCGCAAAGAGCCGCCAACTGGCGGAACAGATGTTTTCGCGCGAAGTCGTCATTGCCCAATCCATTGAAATTTATAAAGAACTGTTGGGGGATATATGGCCCGGCTAAAAGTTTTGGTGACCGGCGCCAATGGTTTTGTGGGCCGCGCTGTCCTGGACGCCTTGGCTCAGGCCGGACACGATCCCGTGGCCGCTGTGCGCGGGCCTGAAGCCGCTGCATCCCTGGCCCACGCCAATCTTCCTGTTCACGAAGTCGGCAGTGTGGACGGAAACACGGAATGGGTTCCTGTCCTCCAGGACGTGGACGCGGTGATCCACTTGGCGGCGCGGGTGCACGTGATGCAGGACACGGCAGCATCGCCCCTGGACGCGTTTCGCCTGGTCAACCGCGAGGGAACCCTGAACCTGGCTCGACAGGCCTTTGCCTCGGGCGTTACCCGCCTTGTGTACGCAAGCACCATCAAGGTCCATGGCGAAGCCACGCCCGATGCCCCCTTTTCCGAATCCAGCCCGCTTGCAGGCAAGGACCCCTACGCGGTCAGCAAGATCGAGGCCGAGCAGGGGCTCTTCACCCTGGCCCAAGACGCGGGCCGGGAAGCTGTGGTGCTGCGCCCGCCCCTGGTGTACGGGCCTGGCGTGTCAGCCAACTTCCTGCGCATGCTCAAGCTGGTGGACAAAGGATTGCCACTGCCCCTGGGCTTGGTGCGCAACAAGCGGTCCCTCATCGGCCTGGCCAACTTGGCCCATGCCCTGGTCCATTGCGTGGACCATCCCCAAGCCGCGAACAGGGCCTATGTGGTCAGCGACGGCCAGGACCTGTCCACGCCGGAACTGATTCGGGCCCTGGCCTCGGCCATGGGCAAACCAGCCCGGCTCCTCCCTTTTCCGCCCGTGCTGCTTCGTTTGGCAGGCAAACTACTCGGAAAATCCCACGTCATATCCCGCCTGCTCGGTTCCTTGGCTGTGGATTCCAGCACCATCCGCGCCGAACTCGGCTGGTCCCCGCCCCAATCCCTGGAGCAAGGCCTGCGGCTTACCTG
>QZKZ01000413.1 GCA_004796465.1 Desulfovibrio sp. | reverse complement strand
TGGGCTGGACAGGCGTGACCATCAAAACGGACCTGGCGGTCACCATTTTGCAAAGCCTTGGATATGAAGCTGAAAATATAATGGTTTCCGTGCCCGTGGCCTACGAGGCCATGGCCGAGGGCGATGCTGACGCTTTCATGGGCAACTGGATGCCCTCCATGGCCACCATTGCCCAGGCTTATTTTGACGAGGGCACGGTGGTCCAATACGTGATCAACATGGACGGCGCCCAATATACCTTGGCCGTGCCCACGTTCTGCGCGGAAGCGGGCCTGCGGGATTTCTCGGATATCGCTGAGTTCGGGGAAGAGCTGAATTGGGAGATTTACGGCATTGAAGCGGGCAACGACGGCAACCTGATCATCCAGGCCATGATCGACCAGGACATGTTCGGCCTGGGCACGTTCACCGTGGTGCCTTCCAGTGAATCCGGCATGCTGGCCCAGGTGCGGGACTTTGCCGAGCAAGGCAAGTTCATCGTATTCTTGGGCTGGGCCCCGCACAGCATGAACGAACGCATCGACATGACCTACTTGACCGGCAGCACGGACGAGACCTTTGGCGGCAACGACGGCATGGCCACGGTCTGGACCAACATCCGCGCGGGATTCGACGAAGAGAATCCCAATGTGGCCTTGCTGCTCAAGAACATGAACTTCCCCGTGTCCATGATGAACCAGATCATGACCACCCTGTACGAGGACGAGTCCTTGACGCCGCTTGAGGCCGGACTGGCCTGGATCAAGGAAAACCCCGAATCCTACCAGGGATGGCTCGAGGGCGTGACCACGGTTGACGGAGAACCCGGACTGGCGGCCTTTGAGGCGTATATGGCGACCGTTGAATAACCGTCTTTCCCAGAGCTCCGGCTCTGGATGTGCGTATTTCAGGGCCGTCCCCAGGGGCGGCCCTGTTTTTTTCCTCCAGGAAAAGTTTTTCGAACATACATTCGAAAAACCTTGACGCAGGAAAAAATTCTTGCCAGATAATTGTCCGAATAGCCGTTCGACAATAATCAACGAGAGAGACCATGCCCAACGCACACAAGAAAAGAACCCGCCGTACCTGGATCATTTGGTCCGTATTCACCCTGCTCGCGGCCCTGCTCGTCTTGGCCACCCTGGAGGCCGTGGAAGCCCAATTCAATTTGCGCAACAGCCAGACAACCCAGGAGCTTGACCCGGTGCGGGTCACCGCGGCTTGGGTGGAAACCGGCCCGGTAACTCAATGGATCGTGGCCGAGGGAAGCGTCAGGGCCGTGCGCAAAACCCATCTACTCTTTGAAAACACGGGCAAGGTCGTGTTCCTCGGCATGGACCGGGACGGCCTGGAACTGCGGGAAGGCTCTGTGGTCACTGGACCTCGAAACGGCGAACCCGGCCAACTCCTGGCCCGCCTGGACACCCGCGATGTGGAATCGACCATTGACCAAAGCCAGGCAGCGGTTGAAGAAGCCCGGCAGCAGCTCGAAGCGGCGCGAGGGGCTCTGACCCGCGCCAACAACGACCTGGCCGAGGCCAACAGCCAGTTCCTGCGCGCCAAGAACCTCTGGGAGCAAGGCTACATTCCGGAGCAGGACTATGAGCAGGCCCGGACCAATTCCCTCAACGCCCAAGAAGCCGTGGCCTCGGCCGAGGCCGATCTCGCGGCCCAGCAGGCCAGGTTGGAAAGCGCATTGGCCGAGGCGGAAAGGGCCACGCGCGGCCAGGAGCACACGGCCCTGTACGCTCCGTATGACGGAGTCATTGCCCGCTTGAACGTCAGGGTCGGGGACCACTTCGATCCCTCTTACGTGGACCGGTCCTCCGAGGCCCGTCTTTCAGCCACGGCCCCCGTGACCATCATCGACCCCGGTGAGATGGAAATCGAGCTGCTCGTGCCCCAGTACGAAGCCCATATGGTGCGGCCCGACCAGGAAGTCCTGGTCCTGCCCGGAGCAATTGACTGGTACAGCGACTCGTGGGTCGAGGATTACGAGCAACCGGGCCGGGTTTACTCTGTCAGCCCCCAAGTGGACAGGGACAGGCGAGCCTCGCGCGTCCTGGTCAGGGTCCATCAAGAAGTGAACCAGCTTTTGGACGGCATGTTCGCCACCTGCTGGATCGCGGTGCGCACTGAACAGGCCCTGCGCATTCCCTTGGGCTGTCTGCTCTTTGACGACGGCGATCCCTACGTGTTCGTGGCCAAGGACGGAGCAGCCCATAAGCGGGAAATCAGCACCGGTATCTCGGACCAAGAGTACGTCGCTGTGCTGGACGGCTTGGAATCCGGCGAGCGCGTCGTGCTGCAGGGCCGCCAACGCCTCATGCACGGCCTGCCCCTGCAAGTGCTGGAACACTACGCCACGGACCAAAACCATGAGTAGCCAGGATTCCCAACGCTCCACCGGACCGGTCTTTGATTTCTTTTTCCTGCGGCCCGTGCCCACGGCCATCTGGATATTCCTGCTCCTGGTCTTCGGCATCCTGGGCTACCGGTCCATGGTCAAGGAGTCCCTGCCCGACCTGGAGATTCCCGAGTTCTCCGTGCTCACCACCTGGGAGGGGGCCACGCCGTTCATGGTGGAAAAGGAGGTCACCCAGGAACTGGAGCGGGAATTGCGTTCCATGCCGGGCCTCAAAAGGCTCTACAGCTCCTCCATGTACAGCCGCTCCATCGTGGCCGTGACCTTTGAGGCGGACCAGGACCTTGACCAGTGCATGCGCCGCATCCAGCAGCAGGTGACCCTGGCCCAGGGCGAATTGCCCAGCGGCGCGGAGCGGCCGGAAATCCAGGTCTCTTCGGTGAACGACATCCCCATCGTGTCCATTGCCTTGTCCGGGGATGTGGACATCTCCGTGCTTGAAGAGCTTTCCCGGGAAGTGAAGCAGCGCTTGGACCGGGTGGCGGGCATCCGGCGGGTTCTCGTCAGGGGCTCGCGCACGGAAGTTGTCCAGGTCAGGCTCAACCCGCAACAACTGGCCTCCCTGGCCCTGCCCCCGACCCTGATCCGCGAACAGATCAGAAGCCATGGTATTGACGCGCCCTGGGGCACCTTTGCCCACCCGGACCTGGAATTCACCCTGCGTTTGGACGGGGCTTACAACGAGGTGGAGGACCTCCGGCAATTGGTGGTGGCCCGGTTGGACAACGGCCATGTGGTCCGCTTGGAGGACGTGGCCCGCGTCGAGTTCGGGCATCTGCGCGAAACCACCCGCGCGGCCTTGAGCCGGGAAGGGTCGGACTTTGAACCTGTGGTGGCACTGGAAGTGACCAAGGCGCCTGGGCACGACACCATCGCCTTGGTGGAACAGGCCCGCCGGGTGTTGGAAGAGCACCAGGACTCGCCGTTCTGGCCCCAAGGCGTGGAGTGGCGGTTGGTGGGCAGCCAGGCCGAGGCCATCACCACCGAGTTGGACCGGGGCTTTACCAACGGCTGGCAGTCCATGCTCGCGGTCTTCGCCATCCTCTTCGTGCTGCTGACCTGGCGCGAGGCCGTTGTCGCGGCCATTTCCGTGCCCCTGACGCTCTTAGGCAGCATGGCCACGCTCTGGGCCCTGGGTTACACCTTCAACCTGCTGACCATCGTGGGCATGATCCTGGCCTTGGGCCTGTTGGTGGACGACTTCATCCTGATCATGGAGGGCATGCACGAGGGCAT
>QZKZ01000384.1 GCA_004796465.1 Desulfovibrio sp. | reverse complement strand
GCGGATTTATACAAGAGATCCGAGATAAGGTCTTTTTGCTGCAAAGGTGTCGGGTTGCTCATATGCTTTTCGCCTAGGTTTGGTGGAGCTTGAGAGTTCTATGTACCAGGGGGTATGGGCTTTATCAAGGAGATATAAGGGGTTGCCAGGCGGTGGGAACGAATCGCCGCTCAGTGAACGTATGGCCCGCTGGAAATCCTTATGCTTGCCCTCTTGATTCCCTAAAGGTTTTAGGGGTATTGAAGGCGATCAGAGCACGCCAAAGGGGGAAATATGTCCGAACCGACCTTCGCATCCCAGGAAGAAGCCATATCCGCGCTGATGAGCGCAGGGAAAGAAAGCGATTGGACAAGTTGCGACCAAGCCATCACCTACCTGCTCACCCAACACTTGGGAGTAGGTGATGTGGAAGCGTACACGCCTTCCAGGGAAGAAGAAGCCGATGAATTGCTGTCCCTCTACCTTGAAGCAGGGCTGGACAAGGCTCCGGAAGGCACCGTGACCCACAGGGTCCATCGGCGGCTCAAAGCTCACATGCTTGACCGCGACGACGAGGTCAACGAAGCGTTCAACGACATTCTCGACCTGTAAGCCTTGTTTCGGAGAATCTTTGGCAAGTGGTTGTCCACTTGCCCCGGTCCCTGCCTAAAAAGTCACCACTTTCCTTTGGGGATCAGCCATCTTGGCGACAATGTCCGGCCCTCCTGAAATCACCGCACCATTAATGATGTCGTCCGGATCCACATAGCGCTTGTCCGCGCAAGCCTTGCACACATGCAGTTTGGCCCCGGCCGCGACGAGCTTTTCCAGCATATCCTTCATCTGTTCGCCCGTGCTGGAGCGGATACCTTCGGCCATGCCGAATTGCGCCCAATGGATGGCGTCGTCAATGAGCGCCACCTCCACCTCGTTGCCTTGCTCCGCAGCGATTGCCGCGAACTGCATGGCGCGGGTTGCGCCGCCAGACTTCTCAAAACCCTTGGAGATAATGAAGAAAATGTTAGACATGGCACTCCTCCTTAGATTGGGAATGGTGATAGGAGGAGTGTATACCCCGCAGGGGTATTGTGCAAGTAAAAGGAAATATTATTTAGGAGCCGACATCACCTGGTTGCGCCCAGCTTCCTTGGCTGCGTACAGGGCCTTGTCCGCGGCCTTGAGCAGTTGCTCAACGGTTCGCCGGTCCCTGGAGAGGGAGGCCGCGCCAATGCTTACCGTGAAGGTGATAATGCCCTGTTCCGTGTCGACCCTGGCACTCTGGATGCGTTTTCTCAGCCGTTCCGCAACGTCAAAAGCCGTGGTTTCGTCGGCCTCGGGCAGGAGCGCGGCAAATTCCTCCCCGCCCATGCGGCTGAGGATGTCCACACGCCTGAGCCCCAGTCTGCTCTCCCTGGCCAAGGCTTTGAGCACGAGGTCGCCGATGTCGTGTCCATAAGTGTCATTGACGGACTTGAAGTGGTCCGCGTCGATCATGAGCAGAGACAAAGGGTTGCCGTAACGATGGGCGCGTTCCAACTCCCTCTCGGCCATTTCCAGGAAGTGGCGGCGGTTGGCAAGGCCCGTGAGGCTGTCCGTGGTGGCCATGTATTCCAGTTTGGCTTCGGCCTCCTTGCGTTCGGTAATGTCGCGCAAACTGCCCACTGCATACCATTTCCCTCCCATTTCAAAGGCTGAGACCGAGCGTTCCACCAGAAACTGCGTCCCGTCCTTGCGAATCGCAGGAAATTCCATGGTGGACCCCATGACCAAGCCCTTGCCGGTGTGCGCAAATGATTGCAGGCCGTGGGCCGCTTTTTCCGCGTCATCGGGAAGGGTGATCATGGGGTGCATCTTCGAGCCCAGCGCTTCTTCACGGGTATAGCCGAACATAAGCTCGGCGGCCGGACTCCAAAAGTGGATCACGTCCTGGGCGTCGATCATGATCAGGGCGTCGTGGGAAGCTTCGCTCATGGTGCGCAACATGTGCTCGCTGTCTCGCAGGTGCTGCTCGGCTTCCTTGCGTTCCGTGACGTCTTGGACCGTACCGGAAAGACGAACCGCCTTGCCTTGGGAGTCGAACTCAGCCTTGCCTAATCCGCGAACATGCTTGACACTGCCGTCGGGTAAGGGGATGCGGTGCTCTACTTCGTATTTCCCGCCGCCTTCCAAGGCCAGTTGAATGGCTTGGGTCAGCGCCTCTTTATCATCGGGGTGAACCAAGTCCATGAAGGACATGTAATCGGGCGTGAAGGTGTGGGGGGATTTACCGAAAATCCGGAAAGTTTCCTCGGACCATTGGATGCTTCCTGATTCCACCTCCCAGGACCAACTGCCCATTTTGGCCAAACGCTGGGATTGCGCAAGCATTGCTTGGGAGCGCCTCAACTCTTCCTCGAGTTTCGTACGTTGGGTGACGTCGGTATGGGTGCCTACCACGCGCAGGGCATTGCCCTGGGCGTCCCGTTCCACCACTTGCCCCCGGTCAAGAATCCACTTGTAGGAGCCGTCCTTGCATTGGACGCGGTGCACGTTTTCATAAAATGGTGATGAACCTTGCAGATGGGGCGTCAAATCCGCATATGTCCGCTCCTTGTCTTCGGGATGGATCCGGGAGTCCCATTCGGAAAAGGTGCCGGCAATCTCGTGTTCCTCATATCCGAGGATATCTTTCCACCGTTTGGAAAAAAACACCTCGTTCGTGACCACGTTCCAATCCCATACGCCGTCGCGCGCACCTTCAATGGCGGAATGCCAGCGCAGCAAGTCGTCCTTCAACTCGGCGATGCGCCTGTTGGCGGATTCCAACGCCTGGAGCAGGGATTCGATGTCAGTGCTTTTGTTGTCAGCCATGGTTGTGCTGTCCGGACATGAAAAAGCGGGTGATTATTCAATATACCAGAGGGCTGGCGAAAACAATAGCAGGGATCGCGGAGAGAGAAAGGAGATGTCGTCCAGGCGACAGATGGTGTACGCCTGTTTGCGTATGAAAAGAGAAACCAATGACCAGGCTGGAAAGACGAGGCACCGTGACCAGGGAGTAGACGAGCATTGACCCCTGGCTATGGAGGGCGTAGATATTCATGAACTGGGGATTCCCCGGGCTCCAAGGAGGATTGCGTGAAGATAGCCGTGGCAGGCAAGGGCGGGGTGGGCAAGACCACGTTCACGGCCTGGCTGGGTGATTATTTGGCCCGCCAAGGCGAGGATGTTTGGCTGGTGGATGCGGACACGGCCCTGTCTCTGGGCGCGGCCATCGGCCTTCGGCCCGAATTGATCCCTGAACCTCTTATTCAGGACGAAAAGCTCATCCGCGAGCGGGTGGGCAGCGATGGTTTCATCTCCCTCAACCCGGACGTGGCTGATCTGCCCGAGCAACTATCCATCAAATTCCATGGCCTCAACTTGCTGGTCATGGGCTCGGTGGCCGGTGCGGGAGGTGGGTGCGCTTGCGGCCCCAATTCCCTGCTCAAGGCGCTCCTGGCCCACTTGGTCATGGAGCGCAACCAATGGGTGTTGGTGGATCTGGAAGCCGGGGTGGAGCACCTGGGGCGGGGCACGGCCGAAGCCTGCGACGGCTTGGTCGTGGTCAGCGAACCCAGCCGCCGCAGCCTGGACACGGCGGCCAGGGTGGCCTCCATGGCCCGGGACTTGGGCCTTACCCGCCAAGCCCTGGTTGTGAACCGTGCGCCCGAGGGAATCAAGCTGCCCAAGATCGAGGGATTGCCCAAACTGGCCGCAGCCATCCCCCGCCTGGATTCCCTGGAGGAACAACAGCTCAAGAAGACCACGGTCTTTGGCCTCCGGGAACAGGAAGCCATTGACGGCGTGTGCGCGCACATAGTGGGCGTGCTGCAAAAGCAGTAGATTTACCACTAGGCCTTTTGGCCTCGCTGCCAAGCCTTGGGAGAGGAAGGCTCGGCGGTTGAAGATGAACTGGAGCAAGGCCATGAAGACCAAGCTCTACGACATCGATCTTATCGAGGAATTGGCTAAACCGGAGTACGCAGACCTGCTCGGGGAATTCACCGAGCGGCGCTACGCCCGCGACGCCTACGTGTATTTGCCGGGCCACCACGAAGACCTCGTGTTTGTGGTCAAAACAGGGGGATTGCGGGTCTTTCTGGCATACGGGGACCGCGAGTTCTCCTTGGCCATGCTCAAGCCCGGCGAGGTTTTTTCCTCCCATACCCGCGCCCATGTGCTGGCCATGGAAGATTCCACGCTCCTGGTCATGCCCACGGACCGCTTCCACCACTACATCTCCATCTACCCTGAATTATCCCGGACCATTGTCGGCGTGCTCGGCGAACTGCTCAAGCAGACCTTTTCCATCATCCAGAGCCTCATGTTCAAGGACGCGAGCCAACGGATCACCGAGTTCCTGCTCAACGAAGCCCGCACCAATGGACGGCCCGGCCCCGAAGGCGTGGTCATCCGTCCGGGGTTGACCATGGAGGAGATCGCCGCGGTGGTGGGTTCCTCGCGCCAGACCGTATCCTCCCTGGTCAACGACATGATCCGCATCGGCCTGTTGCGCAAGGAGGGCCGGGGGACCTTCGCCATTCCGGATGTAGCGAAACTGGAATCCTTTGCCCCTTGTGGGGATTGATCGTTGTTTGCGTGTGTTTGTGTCGTCCGGCTGACAGAACTGCCCATGCCGCTGGTGTATGGTGATGGGCATTATCGCCAAACCAGGCTGTATCAACGAGCAAGGAGGGAATGGCATGGCCAAGGAGAAACGGAGCATTGACGACCTGACCATCTGGGATGACGCCAAACAGATGATCAAAAAGGCGGAAGCCGATGGCGTGGAAACCGTATGGGACCGTTTGGAGGACCAAACGCCCCATTGCAAATTCTGCGAAGGCGGCCTCACCTGCAACAAATGCGTCATGGGCCCCTGCCGGATCATCGCGGGCGGCGACAAAAAGCAACGCGGCGTGTGCGGCGCGGACGCGGACCTGACCGTGGCCCGCAACTTCGGCCGCTTCGTGGCCGCGGGAGCGGCGTCCCACTCGGACCACGGCCGCGACCTGCTGGACACCCTGGAGGCCATTGGTGCGGGCGAGACGTCGGACTACACGATCCGCGACGAGGCCAAACTCAAGCGCATCTGTGAAGAAGCCGGTCTCAACGTTGCGGGCATGGACGCCAAAGCCATGGCAGAAGCCTTGGCCGAGCGCTTTTTCGAGGACTACGGCTGCCGTCGGGGCGAGTTGGCTTTCCTGGCCCGTTTACCCAAGCAGCGCACGGAGCTGTGGGCTAAGCTGGGCATCACCCCCCGCTCCATTGACCGGGAAGTGGTGGAAATGATGCACCGCACCCACATGGGCGTGGACTCCGACCCGGTCAGCCTGTGTTTGCACGCCGCCCGCGTGTCTCTGTCCGATGGCTGGGGCGGTTCCATGGTGGCCACGGAACTCTCGGACATCATCTTTGGCACGCCCGAACCCAGGCAAGCCACGGTCAACCTGGGCGTGATCAAGGAAGACCAGGTCAACATCCTGGTGCACGGCCACAGCCCCATTGTTTCGGAGATGATCCTGGCTGCGGTCAAGGACCCGGAACTCCTGGCCCAGGCCAAGGCGGCCGGGGCGTCGGGCATCAACTTGGCCGGTCTTTGCTGCACAGGCAACGAGCTGCTCATGCGCCAGGGCATCCCCATGGCCGGCAACCACCTCATGACCGAACTGGCCCTGGTCACGGGCGCGGTGGAGGCAGTGGTGGTGGACTACCAGTGCATCATGCCCAGCCTGGTCAACGTGGCCAACTGCTACCACACCAAGTTCTTCTCCACCTCGGACAAGGCCAAGTTCGCCGGGGCAGAGCACGTTGAGTTCAACTACACCAACGCCAAGGACCAGGCCAAAGTTGTTGTGGCCCGTGCCGTCGAGGCTTTTAAGGAACGCGACAAAAACCGCGTGGACATCCCGGGCGAACCCGTGAGCATGCTCACCGGCTTTTCCAACGAAGCCATTCTCGGCGCCTTGGGCGGCACGCCCGATCCCCTGCTGGACGCGGTCAAGGGCGGCCAGGTGCGCGGAGCCGTAGGCATTGTGGGCTGCAACAACCCCAAGCTCAAGCATGACTACGTGCACGTCAACCTGGCCAAGGAACTGATCAAGCGCGACGTGCTCGTGCTGGTCACGGGCTGCGCCACAGTGGCCATGGGCAAGGCCGGGCTGCTCATGCCCGATGCAGCCGAGCAAGCAGGCCCCGGCTTGTCCGCGGTCTGCAAGTCCCTGGGCATCCCGCCGGTCCTGCACGTGGGCAGTTGTGTTGACAACGCGCGCATCATCCACCTCTGCGCGGTCCTGGCCAATGCCCTGGGCGTGGACATCGCGGACCTGCCCGTGGCGGCCAGCGCCCCGGAATGGTACTCGGAAAAGGCGGCGGCCATCGGCCTGTACGCGGTGTCCTCGGGTATTTACACCCACCTCGGTCTGCCCCCGAACATCACGGGCAGCGAGGCCATCACCAACCTGGCCCTGGGAGGCCTGGAAGGTGTGGTGGGCGCGGCGTTCGCCGTGGAGCCCGATCCCTTTAAGGCGGCGGACCTCATTGACGCGAGGATCAAAGCCAAACGCAAGGCTTTGGGTCTCAGCGAATAGAAGCAACCAGCACGAAGTGAATTAGGCGGACCCAATTTTTCGGGTCCGCCTTTTTGTATTTATAACTGTCCAATAAAATGGAGTTTCTTTGCATTGACACAAGTGAAGCCTTGAAATAAGGATTCATTTTTTCTCATATTTCCAACAGGCTGCTTTTATACAATTGGTTTGTCCCACTTGTCCGGAAACAAGAGGAGGCCTTATGCTCGGTTTCGCCAGTCTGGAACTTGCCCTGTCCTTTTGGCTCACCCTGGCCGCTGCCTTGGGCTGTGTGATTTGGGGCGTGCTTAATTGGAACAAGGGCGACGACGACAACCCTGAATAGTCCATCCCGACCCAAGCATCGCAAGAAGGAGCGTTCATGAAAATTTTCGTCACGGTAGGCTACTTGGGCATCGTGTTCTTTCTCGGCTACCTGGGCTGGCGGAACACCAAGAAGACCGAGGACTACATGCTGGCCGGGCGCCAGATGCCCCCGTTCGTCATGGCCATGTCCTACGGCGCGACCTTTATTTCCACCTCGGCCATCATCGGGTTCGGCGGCGTTGCCGCCTTGTTCGGCTTCAGCCTGCTGTGGCTGACCTTTCTCAATATCGTGGTCGGCGTGTTCCTGGCCATGGTCTTCTTGGGCGGCCGCACCCGGCGCATGGGGCTCAGCCTGGGCAGCATGACCTTTCCCGAACTGCTGGGCGACCGCTACGGCTCACGCTTTATCCAAGGCTTTTCAGGCGGGGTCGTGTTCCTGTTCATCCCGGTCTATGCCGCTGCCGTGCTCATCGCTATCTCGCGAATGCTGGAAGTCTCCCTGCAGATCGATTTCAACATGGCCTTGGTAGCGTTCACCCTGATTCTGGCCGTGTATGTGATCCTGGGCGGGCTCAAGGGCGTCATGTACACGGATGCGTTCCAAGGAACGATCATGGCGGTGATGATGATCATTCTCGTGATCGCGGTGTATTCGCGCCTGGGCGGCGTGGTCGAGGCCCACACCGCTTTGACCAACATGGCCGATTTGGTGCCGCCCCCATTGCAGGAAAAAGGGCTTATAGGCTGGACCCAGGGCTTGGCTGTAGGCTCGCCCCTGTGGCTGACCGTGTACACCACCATCATTTACGGCGTGGGTATCGGCGTGTTGGCCCAACCCCAGCTCATTGTCCGTTTCATGACCGTGAAAAGCGACAAGGAACTCAATCGCGCCGTGCTCGTGGGCGGCCTGTTCATCCTGCTCCTGCCAGGCGTGCCTTATGTGGCGGGAGCCTTGTCGAACGTGATCTTTCACCAGGAAACCGGGATGCTGGCCATCCAGGTGGCCGAGGGCAACATCGACAAAATTATTCCCTTGTTCATTGAAACGGCCATGCCGGGTTGGTTTTCCACCCTGTTCCTGCTGGCCATGTTCGCGGCGGCCATGTCCACTTTGTCCTCCCAGTACCATGTGGGCGGCACTTCCCTGGGCCGCGACGTGAGTGAAAAAGCCTTGGGCCTGACCAGCGGCGGCTCTTTCCGCATCACCCAAATCGGCGTGGCCGTGACCATCCTGGCCACCCTGATCTGGGCCTGGACCTTGCCCGAGGCGGTCATCGCCAGGGCCACGGCCTTCTTTTTCGGTCTGTGTGCGGCCGCGTTCCTGCCCGCCTATCTCCTGGGCCTGTACTGGAAGCGGGCCACCCGCGCTGGAGCTGTTTTCTCCATGGTTGGCGGATTTAGTCTGTCCATGTTCTGGCTGCTCTTTGTGCACGTCAAGGAATCCGAGGCCATTGGCCTGTGCAATGCCTTGTTCGGCAAGGTCAGCTTGGCCGCGGACGCTGCCCAGGGCTCGTGGGTCTGGCTCCTGCAGTGGGTGGACCCCAATGTGGTGGCCCTGCCTGTGAGCTTTATCCTGGCCATTGTGATCAGCCTCATCACGAGTCCGCCATCGGATGAGCACATCGCCAAATGCTGGAGCCGTCTGGGCAAGAAGGCCTAAGTTCCACTCCCAACTCGCCAATGAGGGCTGGTTGCCGTGCATGGTGACCAGCCCTTTCCTTTTATGTTCCGGAAAGTGGGGGGCCAGTCGAATTGAGGAGGAAGAAGCCGCCTCTTTCACTAAACAGTAACGACACAGAGCTGAATATGCGGTATGGGGCCGGTACTAAAAAATGTAAGGAGGCAGTACTTATGTTGAGAAGGGTGCCGAATTTCCGGCTTTTTACCGTCATATTGTGCGCGGCTCTTGCCGCTTTGGTCGTGATCCATGGTCCGGCCTCGGCTGAAACAGACGACATGCCGCCCCTGGCCATGGTTGTGTTCCCCCCTGAAGCCGTGGAGGACTGGACCGTTGAGTCATTGGACGCGGCCTATTCCTCCGCAAAGAGCTTGGGCGCCACACATTCCACGATCTATTATGCCTGGGGCGAGATCGAAAGGTCCGTGGGTTGGCCCGATTGGGACGATATCGACTATTCCCTGGACCTCATTGCCCGCAACGGCATGAAGGCGTCCGTGATCCTCAAACCTATCGACACCAACGCCATTGGCGAATTGCCCGATGGGGTGGATCTCCACGATTTTCGCGATCCAGAAATCATTGATCTTTTCGTGCGTTTTGCCGACGCCTTGTTGGACCGCCACCAAGGCAAGGTGGAGTACCTGTGGATCGGCAACGAGATCGACGTTTTCCTGGCCGAGCATCCCCAGGCCGCAGAGGATTACCGGCTGTTTTACCAAAGCGTGGTGGAGCGGCTCACGACAAATCATCCCGACGTGAAGATCGGAACCATCACCACCTATCACGACGCCATGGCCAATCAGAACATGGATGACGTCATTTCCATTGCCCGTCATGGCGACTACCTGGGTTTTACCTATTATCCCGAGACCATGTCTGGTGTAAGCGGGGAGGATGTTGCCGGCCATCTCGAAGAAATGGCTCGTTTTGCAGCCGATGCCGGATGCAAATGGGTGGTCACGGAAAGCGGCTGGTCCACCCAAGGGCGATACGGTTCCGAGGATTTGCAGGCCACGTTTGTGCGGCAAGTGCTTCTCAATGTACCCGAACTTGACAATCAGCCGGAATATTATGGTTGGTTCATTCTCTATGACATGCACCCAGATCTGGCGCGGGACGTGGCCGGGCATTTTGGAATGGGTCCGGAAAACCAGGAGTTCGTGAATTTCGTGGGCACCCAGGGCCTGGGCCGCAATGACGGCACGCACAAGCCTGCTTGGGCCGAGCTGCAAGGTGGGGATCAAGCATCGGCGAACAACGCACGCGTCTTGCCCGAGGACCGTCCATTTTACATGGGCTTTTCTCCCTTTCCCTACGACTATTCCCTGGAGGCCATCCGCGAGACCTACGCCAACCTTGATCACCATGGCGACATCGTGGCCCATCACTTTGACAACGGCATCCCCTGGGAAGAGGCGCTCGCCGGCCAAAACTATTCAAATTACCTCCTGGAGGATGTGGAGACCCGCATCCAATTGACTGCTGACGGCCAAGCCATATACCTGGCCCTGACGCCCCTGTCGGACTTTCGCACGGAACTGGCCAAATACTGGCACGACAAGGAAAACCAGGATCTTCCCCAAGCCTGGCAACGGCGTTGGGAGGAGCAGGGCTTTGCCCACCCCGATATTATCGAGGCCTATCTCAACTTTTGCCGGTACATGATCGACCGGTTTCAACCCGAGTTCTTCAATTACCTTATTGAGGCGAACACCAAGATCAGACCCGGAGATCCCGAGTTCGACCGGTTGCTCACCCTGGCTTCCCGCGTGTACCCCGCACTGAAAGCGGAATATCCCGATCTCCCCATTTTCCTGAGTCTGGACATCGACAGCCCGGACCTGGACGCGGGCTGGATAGACAGCGCCAGGCAGCTATTGCGCTATTCGGACTGGGTCGCGGTGAGCGTGTATCCCCACCTTCTCCTGGCTGATGGCGAGGACGCCGATCCCAGCCGCTTGTCCGGCGACCTGCTCAGCCAAGTCGCGGAACTGGACCCGGAAAAGCCCTTTGCCGTGGCCGAGGTGGGATTCATGGCTCAGGACATGGAAATGGCGACCTTCAATGTCCGTATGCACGGCACCAAGGAATGGCAGGAAAAGTATCTGGCCATGCTCTTGGACCAATGCCACGCATTGGACGCGGAACTCCTGATCTGGTTCGTGATGCAGGATTATGACCGGGTGTTTGACCTGATGATCGAATTTGGTATTGAAGATTGGATAGCAGCTTGGCGAGACACCGGCCTTATCGACGAAGCCGGCGCAGCGCGGCCGAGCCTGGCCCTGTGGGACGCATGGTTGGGCTTGACGCGGCGATAACAAAGATATTCCCCCTTCAACTCTGGCAAGGAGACAAGAACATGACGCTTGACCCCAAAACCCATGGCGTATTTTCCTGGAACGAACTCATGACCACCGACCTGGACGGGGCCAAGGAGTTTTATGGTGGTTTGTTTGGTTGGGAGTTCGAGGAAATGGTCATTTCCGACGGTCCCATGGCCGGGACGCCCTACATCTCGGGCAAGATCAACGGCGAATACGTTGGCGGAATGATGACCAAGCCGCCCGAGCCCGCGCATATCCCTCCCCATTGGGGTGCGTACATCACGGTGGACAACATCGAGAACACCCTGGGCAAGGTCAAGGAACTAGGCGGCAACGTGATCATGCCCAAGACGCCCATCAAGGACATGGGCGCGTTTGCCGTGATCCAGGATCCCCAGGGCGCGGTGGTCAGCATTTTCGAATTCATGGAGGAGTAAGCTGGAACCCAGGAGGTGGAACATGGCCCCGCTTGATCCGAGCACCCATGGGGTGTTTTCCTGGAACGAGCTCATGACGACGGACATGGACCAAGCCCAACGGTTCTACGGCGAGCTGTTCGGGTGGACCTTTGAACATGGCACTATTTCCCACGGCCCCATGGCCGGGCAGCCCTACGCCACTGCCAAACACGGATACGACCAATTGGCGGGGATTATGCCCATGGCTCCCAATGCCAAGAATATCCCGCCCAATTGGGGCGCGTATGTAACGGTCTCCCATATGGTGGAAGCCTTGGAGCGGGTGGCCGCCCTGGGAGGAAGAGTGCTGATCCCGGAAACACCTATTGAAGGGTTGGGCAGCTTTGCCCTGGTCCAGGATCCCCAGGGCGCGGTGTTCAGCTTGTTTACTCTTGAATGCCAGGAGTGATTACACAGGCCGGTTTCCCTTGGGAAACCGGCCTGAACCAAGCCAACAATCAGTTCACGAGCCTATGCCGGGCACGGGATACTCCGAACACAGCGTCTCCACATGTTCCCGTAATATCGTGCGCAAACCCTCATGTTGAGGCGCACGCAGGGCCTGATCCATCCAATCCACGAGCCGGGCCATGTCGGTCTCGCCCATGCCCCGCGTGGTGGCAGCTGGAGTACCCATGCGGATGCCGCTGGGTCTTAAGGGCGGATTGGGGTCATCAGGCAGGATCTGCTTATTGGTGGTGATGCCGATGCCGTCCAGCAGTTCCTCCGCGATTTTGCCGTTGATTCCGTAACTCTTTTCCGTATCCAGCACGAGCATATGGTTGTCCGTGCCGCCGGTGACCAGGGACGCGCCCTTGTCCAGGAAAGCTTGGGCCATGGCCTTGGCATTGGCAAGGATCTTGGCCGCGTATTCCTTGAACTCGCTGGTCAGGGCTTGGCCCATGGCAAAGGCGATGCCCGCGATGGCGTTCATGTGCGGGCCGCCTTGCAAGCCCGGAAACACGGACTTGTCGATTTTGGCCGCGTGCTCCTTTGTGCAGAGCACCATGCCCCCGCGCGGGCCGCGCAAGGACTTGTGCGAGGTGGTGGTCATGACGTCGAATCCGAAGTCCAGGGGGTTGGCCAGTACATTACCCGCCACCATGCCCGCGTAATGGGAGGCGTCGCACATGGTCAGCGCGCCCACCTCGTCGGCGATTGCCTTGAAAGCCGCATAGTCCAGATCGCGGGGATACGAGGTGTACCCGCAAAGAATCAGTTTGGGCCGGGTTTGTTGAGCGGTATGGCGAATGGCGTCAAAATCGAAGGAGCCGTCCTCGGGGTTGGTGGTGTAACGCTCAAAGCGGAACAGCCTGCCCATGTGCGACACGGGCGCGCCGTGGGTGAGATGGCCGCCGTGGGACAGGTCCATGGCCAGGATGGTGTCCCCGGGTTCCAGCAGGCCCAGGTACACGGCTTGGTTCATGGGCGACCCGGACAAGGGCTGCACATTGGCGTGCTCGGCGCGGGACACCTTGCAGGCGCGCTCGCGGGCCAGGTTCTCGATCAGGTCCGTGAACTCCTGGCCTCCGTAATAACGTTTGCCGGGATATCCTTCCGAGTACTTGTTGGTGAACACGCTGCCCAAAAGCGCCAGCACCTCGGGATAGGTGTAGTTCTCGGACGGGATGAGCTCCACGCCCAACCGTTGGCGGTTTTCCTCGCTTTCAAGCAGGGAAAGGACTTCAGGGTCGGACTGCTGGAGTTGGTCAAGAAAGGGGATCATACGCGCCTCCTGGGTATTTCCCCGAAAGGGGAAGTTCACGCACCGGCTAGCAGTGCGGCCCAGGCGAGCGGCAAAAACTCCCGCGCGTTTCCCCGTGGTTGATTCCACGTCGAGTCGCCAGTCGCGCGCGGGTTGTCTGTCAAAGAGAAATCCTTGCTAACAAAACCGCGATTCACGGACAAGAAACAGACTGGGGAGAAAACCAGGGGTACAGATGAGCGGGGTCAGGAGGCTGTCTTGAGGGTGAAGAAAAAGACAGCGCCGGGATGGTCGGGGTCCATGCCCTCGCCTATGGGCACCTCGGCCCAGATCTTGCCCCCCAAACCCTCCACAATATGACGGCAAATGGCGAGGCCAAGGCCCGTGCCCTCGACCTTGCCGCCTTGTTCGTCCCTACGGCGGTAGAAGCGTTCGAAAATACGTTCATGCTCGGCTGGAGGCACGCCAGGCCCCTGGTCGCGCACTGAAAACCGGGTCCATTCCCCGACACGGGCCATGTCCACGTGGATTTTTCCGCCCAGGGGGCCGAATTTGATGGCGTTCACCAACAGATTGCGGAAGATTTCCTCAAGCCCGGCTTCCTCGGCCAGGACCATGACCGGTCTGGACAAGGGGTTGGCGATCGAAGCTTCATAGTCCTTGAGCATGGGGGCCAGGGTCGCGATGACACCGGACAAAATTTCGGCGGCGTCCACGGCCTTGGCTCCGTGCACAGCTCCTTTGTGTTCGGCCTGGGCCAAACGCAGCAGCTTGCGGACCATGGCGGTCATGTGGTCGGCGTTGCGGATGATGACTTCCAGGAACTGGCGCCGCATTTCCGGAGGCGTGTTCCCGCCGTCCAGCAGGGTTTCCGCGTAGCCCTTGATGGAGGTCACGGGCGTGCGCAGTTCATGGGACACATTGGCCACAAAGTCCCGGCGCACGATCTCCAACCGTTTGATTTCGCTCACATCGCGAAAGAGCAGGATCACCTTGCGCACGCCTTTGGGGTCGCTGAAGGGTTCGAGCAGGACCTCCATGTACTTGTCCGGCCCCGAGGAAAGGGGCACCGTGGCCGTGTCCGCGGTACCGGGGCGCTTAAGCAGGGATTCCACGGCTTGATGCAGGCCGGGCTCCATGGTGGCTTCCAAGGGGGTGCGGTCAATGGAGCCGCGAACTTCCGGCACCATGAGTTCCATGGCCCGGTTGAACGACTCGATCCTGCCTCTGGAATCCACGACCATGACGCCCTCGGACATACCGTTGAACACGGCCTCCAGTCGTCCCCGCTGGTCTTCGAGGTCTTCCATGGCGGATTCAATGTCTCGGGCCATGGTGTTGATGGCGTGGACCAGGGGACGAAATTCGGAACTCGGATAGTGCCGGATGCGCTGGCCGTGCTCACCGCGGCCAATGGCGCGGGCCGCCAGGGCCAACCCTCGGATGGAGCGGGCAATGGCCCGGGACATGAGAATACTGACTACCAGAGCCGCGGCCAGGACGCCGATAATTATCCAGCGCAACTGTGCGCCAATTTCGTCCTGGTGGGCCGTGACCTCGGACAGGGGCGTGGCCAGACGCAGCACGCCCGCTGACAGTGTAGGCGTGGCGGGCTGCTGTTTGGCCGCATAGATGAGTTCCCGGTCCAAGGTGCGGGAATACCGGACATTCATGCCCAGTTCAGCGTCCATGGCTTGGAGCACCTCGGGCCGGTCGCCGTGAAATTCCAGGTTGGGGATGTCCTGGTATGGCACGGCAGAGTCGGCCACAACCAAGCCATCCACGATGTACGTGATGCGTACGCCCATTTTTCGGCCCAGGTCCGAGGCCCATGTATCCAGGGCTTCC
Organism: Desulfovibrio sp.; assembly: GCA_004796465.1. Classification (GTDB taxonomy): domain Bacteria; phylum Desulfobacterota; class Desulfovibrionia; order Desulfovibrionales; family Desulfovibrionaceae; genus MADRE1. Next base: position 6,906 of record QZKZ01000384.1, on the reverse strand, counting down.
ATGTCCTCGAAACCATGGTGGGTTTCCAGGAGCCAGGAGACGACATGCACTTGATCGGCGGCGCGTTCCTGGGACTCCAAAAGGAGGTCGCGGCTTACGGCCCGGTCAAAGAGCAGGTTGGTGGCGATTAATGCCGGTAAAAGTACGGCGCAAAGGCCAAAAAAGAGGCGTGTTCTGATGGACATGTTTTGCATGAGCGGGCACCGATCCCAGGGCCAGAGTGGCACTGGGCCGGTGCTTTGACAAGACGAAAAGTGTCACGAATTGGTGTCGGTAGAGGTGTTATTCCTCATCGCGGTGAATGGAGAAAAAGCCAAAGGACTGCTGCGTGGGCCAAATTTCAATGGAAGTCACGGTCACGTGGGGGGGCCGGGACGCTGCCCAATAAATGGTTTCCGCAATGTCCTCGGCAGTGAGCGGGGTCATGTTTTCATAGGCCTTGGCTGCTTTTTCCGCGTCCCACTTGAAGCGCACCTTGCCGAACTCGGTCTCGGCCATGCCCGGCTCGATGTTGGTCACGCGCACCTTGGTGCCCAAGAGGTCGGCCTTGAGGTTTTGGGTGAAGCGGCCCACAAAAGCCTTGGAAGCTCCGTAGACATTGCCGAAAAGATAGGGATAGTTCCCGGCGATGGAGCCCAGGTTGACCACATGGCCGTGGTCCCGCTCTACCATGCCGGGGAGGACCGCGTGGGTCACGTTGAGCAGCCCCTTGACGTTGGTGTCGACCATGGTCTCCCAGTCCTCGGCGCTGCCCTCGTGGGCGCGCTCAAACCCCAGGGACAACCCCGCGTTGTTGACGAGCAGGTCGATGGCCGCGAAAGCAGGCGGCAGTTCAGCCACGGCCCGGTCAACGGCGGCCTTGTCGCGCACGTCCAGGGTCACGGCATGCACCGGGGTTTGGTCCAATTCCTTGGCCAGGGCATCGAGGCGTTCGCTTCTGCGCCCGGAAATGATGAGGCTCCAGCCGTTTTTGGCGAATAAGCGGGCGCAGGCCTCGCCAAAACCTGAGGTCGCGCCGGTAATCAAGGCAACAGGCATGTTTCCCCCTTGGGTGGAAAGTAAAGGCGAACCCGGCAGACTTCAGTGGTGTTCCCAGCCGAACCGGATCAACCCGTACGTTTGATGTAGAATTCGAACACGCCGTCTCCTTCCTGCGTGTCGAGGATTTCATTGCCGCTGGTCTCTGCCCAGGCCGGAAAGTCCGTGAGCGAGCCCTTGTCCGTGGTCACAGCCTTGAGCACTTGCCCCACTTCGATTTCCTTGATGCCCTTGCTGACCTTGACCACAGGCATGGGGCAGGCCAAGCCTTTGAGATCCAGTTCCAAATCCACTTTTGTGTTGCTCATTGTCTCCCCCTTGCTGTGATATCGCCTGGCGGCGTTGTTAGATAAAGAGCTGCACCTTGCTTTTGGCGGCTTCGGCCACGAATGCGGCCACTCCGCCGTAGTGCAGGTTGGGATAATCAATCATCTCCTCGCGGGTGAAACCCATGAGGTCCATGGACATTTCACAGATGGTGATCTTCACGTCCAGTTCCCCCGCCAAGGTGATCAGCTCGGGCAGGGAGGCAACGTTCTTCTTTTTCATGATGTTTTTGATCATGGCCGTGCCCATGCCGCCCATGTGCATTTGGGACAGCTTGGCCTTGCCCGCGCCCCTGGGCATCATCGCGCCAAAGAGCTTGCCGAAGAAGTCCTTGGGCCCGGGTTTCTTGCCTTTGGCGCGCAGCAGCGGCGTGGCCCAAAAGGTGAAGAACAAGGAGACTTCAAGGCCCATGGCGGATGCGCCCGTGGCGATGATCATCGAGGCCAGCCCCTTGTCCAGGCCGCCGGAAAAAACCACTGCCGAGAGCTTGTTCTCCTGGCCCTTTTCCAGTTTGGCCATCCGGGCCCGCAGCCCTTCCATTTCTTTCATATAGGTATCGTCCATGGCCGTGTCCTCGCTTGCGTCGCGTTATTTCCCGGCGCTTGCCGCGCATTCGTTCTTGCCTAAATCCATAACCTCGGCTTCTTCATCATCCACTACACTGAGGCCCGCGTTGATCAGACGGATCTTGGCATACTCGGGCGGCTGTTCGCGCATGTTGTCGCGGATAAAGGCGTAGAAGTCGGCCTCGTTGTTGATGGCGTAAATGGCTGCGTTGCGGTTGCGGATCGCGCCCAAGGTGTCCACAACGGCGAAGTCCTCATTGGCTTCGCTCCAGTCCGCGAAATGGCCGGGCAGGATGAGCGTTGAGTTGCCCATGGGACCGATGATTTGGGTCAGAGTGGTGAACAGCATCTTGGACCAGGCCTCGGCCTTGCCGCCGAGATCGGGCCGTCCCACGGACTGGATGAACATGGTGTCGCCAGAGACCAGGTATGTGCCGTCAATGAGATAGCACGTTGAACCAGGCGTGTGGCCCGGCGTATGCAGCACCCGAATCTCCGGGCCGGGCTGGGTGAAACCGTAAATGTCGCCGTCCTGGGCTGGGGTATACTCGTATTGGGCGTCCTTGAAGTCGTCGGGCGGGGCCAGGAAGGTGGCGCTGGTGGCTTGGGCAATGCTGTTGGAGCCCGCAATGTAGTCGGCCTGGAGATGGGTCTCAAAGGTCGCGGTAATGGCCAGCCCCTTTTCCTCGGCGAACTGCTGGTAAAAATCCACGTTCCGCGAGGGATCAAAGAGCATGAGTTCGCCGCCCGAAGCCAGGCCGTAACTGCACGAGGCCTTGCCCGGCCGGATGAACTGGTAGAGCTGGTAGCCGTTGTCCGCCAGGAGTTTGGGGACCAGCATGTTGCCCCAGCTCTTGATGCCGCCCGCAAGAAACCCCACATCAGTGAACCCGTTGTTCAGGAGAATATCGGCCACGAATTTGGCCGAGCCCTCCTTGGCACACACGATACGCACGGGTTTACCCTTGGGTACCTTGGCCACGCTGGCCTCTTCGAATTCAACGAACTCCATGTACGGCACATTGAGCATGTCAATGGGCTTGGGTCCCTCAACTTTGAAGCGGGTGAATTCCGTGGGATTGCGTACATCCAGCAAGAGAAAGTTCGAGGATTCGTCCAAGATCCAGGTATACAGGGATTGAGCGGTGTAGGCAGTGGCTTCCATGGCGGCTCCTTTCTGATGCCGGGATACGGGCAACTCGTGGCGTCCGGGTTCCTACGTCAACTACCCATACACAGTACCGTCCATGCAAACTAAGTCTTTCTGGATATCTCGGCAAGGGCGTCGTGAAAAACTGGGGGGAGTGTGAAGCGGAAAAAAAGGCGCGATGCCGCAGAAGCAACATCGCGCCAAAGAGAACAGCAGAAACGGGTTATTCCGCACAAACACATCGGTTGTACACGCTGGTGGTTTCGTCCCAAAACACACGCAGCACGTCGCAGCCATGGGTCTCGGGGTACAGGGGGCAAAACGCCCGGACCTACCACCAAACGGGGTCGGGCGAGCCCAAGCCTGGATTGGGCTCGCCCGAGACGTCGAGGTATTCCGCTTCATTGATAGTGATTTGACCAAAGGGCTCGGCCCAGGCCCGGGCCTCGTTTACAGTTGGAAACAGGGGCATGGCCGTGTCCAAGGCCCGGACTTCGAGCATGAGGTCCATATACTCGCTTGGGCCGTCATCGAACACTTCCCGGCTGACCACCAGGGTCACGCTGAATCCGTCGAGCAGGACCTGGTGGTGGGTGTGCAGGAAGATTTTTTCCTGGGTCTCGAAAACATTCACCGGCCCCAGTTGGGCCAAGGCTTCGGGTATGTCTCCCGAGTTGAGCACCTTGCAGATGGTGGCGTGCATGTGTTCGGTGTGCACCGTGGTTCCGGTAGCCGAGACAGTCAGGGGCGCGAACATTGTCAGAGCCAGAAGAACGGGCAGGGGAATTCATCGTGTTGGTTTCATGGCGAATCCTCACTCAAAGGGTATGGCGGGTGGGGATGCCCTTGGGAACGGGTAAGGAGAAAGCGGCATATTTTGTGGGACGAGTATACGCTCAGCTTTTGGAGAAACTACTGGTTTGTCCGGGAAAGGGAGGGATTCTTATTGTGCCCTGGGAACACGAGCGAGTAATTATATACTATTTTAGTATGTTAGGTGTTGTTCCTGTGTTTCTGGAAAACACGGCATTCCATTGCTGGACTTTATCTGGGTAAAGTGTGTAATATTCATTAATTGTGATATTCCCTCAATTCATTCGGCTTGTTCTTTCAGGGGTGGGGACTTGCATGAAAGGAAGACGAAACAGCTTTCATTTTATTCGGAGGAAAGGGGGTCCCTTACGGCAAGCGAGAAGGAGGCGCTCTTTCCTGAGCCGGGCCCTGGCGTTGGCAGGCATTCTGGCCATTGCCTTGGGCCTTGGGGGATATCCATGGGCTCGGGCCGAAGAAACACCACAACAGGTGCTGGTCCTGCACTCCTACCACGTGGGGTTTCGCTGGACAGACAACGTCATGCAAGGAGTGGATTCGGTATTCGCTGATTGGGAAGCACAGGACCTGGAACTCCATGTTGAATACATGGACAGCAAACGCCATCCCCCCGAAGTTGTGTTTCCCAAGTTATGGGCCCTTTACGCCGCAAAATATTCCGTTCGGACCGGCAACCAGCCTGATGTGATCATCACTTCCGACGACAACGCCCTCCGGTTTATTCTTGAGTATGGAATACTTTTATTCCCGGATGTGCCTGTAGTGTTTTGCGGGGTGAATCATTTCCAGGACGAGATGTTGGTGGGGCGCGACTCCATCACAGGGGTGCTTGAGGACTTCGATATCCTCAGCACGGTGGAGCTGATCCACGACCTGCACCCCAACGCCACGACACTGGCCGTGATCACGGATTCCACACCCACGGGCAAGCTCAACCTGGAAAAATTCCAAGCACTGGCCCCGGAGTTTCCAGAGGCGCTGCACGTGCTGGAACTTTCGGACATGACCACCCAAGAACTCCTCAACGCCTTAGAGGAACTCGGCCCGGATACGGCCATCCTCAACCTTTCCTTTTTCAGGGACAGGGAGGGGCGGGCATACTCCACAGTGGAGGGCAACAGGGTCATCACAGGAGCCACAGAGCTGCCCGTATACTCGTGTTGGGACTTTTACATGGGCGGAACGGGCGTCATCGGCGGCAAGGTGGTGAGCGGGCGACAGCAGGGGATCGAGGCCGCGACCATGGCCCTTGATATTCTCAAGGGGGCGGATGTCCGGGATATCCCGATCATGCGCACCAGCCCCAATGTCTATATCTTTGATTATCCGGCCCTGGCCGAGGCGGGATTGTCCGTTGACGATCTCCCTCAAGACAGCGTTGTCCTCAACAGGCCGGAATCCTTTTACGAAAAGTACAAGCAAGAGATTTACTTGGTCCTGGCCGTTTTTGCGCTTATGCTCATAAGCTTGGTGTTCATGGCCATGAACAACGTGCAACGCCGCCGGGCCCAGAAAGTGCTGACCCAGACCGTGCAGGAGTTGGACACGATCTTTGAGAGCAGCCAGGTGGGCATCATGTGCCTGCAAGGGGGACGAAGCATCTACCGGGTCAACCAGAGGTTGGTGGAGATTTTTGGTTACTCAGGCCCCGATGAGATGGTGGGCATGAGCGTGGCTCGTCTTCATGTCAGCAATGAAGCCTTTGAGGAGTTCGGTAAGACCCATTACGCGGCCTTGTCCTCGGGCAGGCTGATTCAGGTCGAGTACCAGGCCAAGCGAAGGGACGGCACTTTGTTCTGGGTCATGGTCTCGGGCAAGGCCGTGGACACGTCAATACCCCCTGATCTGGACAAGGGCGTGATCTGGGTCATGGACGACATTACAGAACGGAAACACGCCGAGGAGGAACTGGCCCGTTTTAATACCCAACTCGAGGCCTTGGTGGGGGAACGCACCGAAGAGCTCCACCAACGGGCCCGGGAATTGGAAGAGGCCAACCAGCAATTACGCAAGTTGGACGTCATGAAATCAGGATTCCTGTCCACGGTGTCCCATGATTTGCGAACGCCCCTGACGTCCATTGTGGGGTTCGCCAAGCTGATCAACAAGGATTTTTCATCTGTTTGCCAACCAGACCAATTGGCGGAGTCGGAAGAGAGGCGAAAAGGTCTCAGAATCATAGAGAACCTGACCATCATTGAACAGGAAGCCGAGCGTCTGACACGGTTGGTCAACGACTGCCTGGACTTGTCCCGTATTGAGGAGGGCAGGCAGCTATGGAACGACCAGCCCATTCAACTCGCGGATCTTGTCACTCAGGCCATGGCCACGGTGAAAGTCAAGTTTTCCAAGCAGGATGACCTTACTTTTGTTCAGGAATGTCCAGAGGAATTGCCCCATATAGTGGCCGATCCCGACAGAATCGTGCAGGTCCTGGTGAATCTGCTCAACAATGCGGCCAAATATTCGGGCAGGGGGGAAGTGCGGCTCGTCGCTGAGGTGCGGGACAACATGATAGCGATTTCCGTATCCGACCAGGGCAAGGGCATTCCCAAGGATGACCTCGAAACGGTGTTCGACAAGTTCTATCAAGTCCAAATCGGGGATACCGTTGCCGAGGACAAGGGGTCGGGCATGGGTTTGGCCATTTGCCGCCAGATTGTGGAACATTACGGGGGCAGGATTTGGGCCGAGTCCGAGTTGGGCAAGGGCAGCACCTTCAACATGCTGCTGCCCATTGCCGAGGCGCGGCGCACGGAGTAGACGAAAAAACGCGGGCTCGGCCATGCCGAGCCCGCTTGCTTTGTCCTACACTCCCAAAGCTTCTGCTACTTGGGCATCGCGGCCCATGGGCTGCATCCAGGCGGGGTAGGGCAGCGTGGGCGCGGTCAGCTCATCCAATTTCGCGATCTCATCGCGGGTTAACGTCACATTGGCGGCCCCCAAGTTCACCGCGAGTTGGGACTCGTTGTTCGCTCCGATCATGACGCTGGT
>QZKZ01000078.1 GCA_004796465.1 Desulfovibrio sp. | reverse complement strand
GTCCTGGCCCTGGAGGTGGACGCGCCCAATGTAAAGGCGCTCAGGGACATCATGGACGACGTCAGGTCAAAGATGCCGTCCGGAGTGGCCTGTCTGGCCGCTGTGACCAACGGCAAGGTCCCGCTGATTCTCTATGTGTCCAAGGACCTGCACGAGCGGTTCACGGCCCCTGACCTGATCAAGGACGTGGCCGCCAAGGTGGGCGGCGGAGGCGGCGGCCGCCCTGACCTGGCCCAGGCCGGAGGATCGAACCCCGACGGCATCCAGGACGCCTTTGCCACTCTCAAGGAGCTGCTGGCCAAGTAGCTTCCCCTGGCTGGAAAAACTCATTCAGAGTGCTGGGAGCAAAGTACCCGCACTCACTTCACCTCGGAGCGTTCCGCAGGAAACACGCCAACAGCGCGGTGAAATGAGTGCGGGGTGTATTAGCGGCACCAGGCCGAATTGTGGCTCGCGGTATCCGCGCTCCAGAAAAAGCGGATCATGCGGCACGGGCTCTGGTAAGCGGGTCCGGGATCACAAAAGACGCGAATCCTCCACCACAAGGGAGCCAAGTCTTCCTCGCCCGGAAAAGGCTGCGCCGTGAACTCGGCTTGGTCGGGGGTGTCCAGGGTCAACGTTCCCAGTTCCCGCAGCCAGCCGTGCGCTTGGCGCAAGTCGTGGAAAATGGGAGCAGCCCCGGGGTTCTCCACTTTGACCTCGATGATGTAGTCCTCCCACGTCACTTCTCCTGGCTCACCAGCCATTTCTTGGGACACGTCGTACACCAGGGTGAACTCGTCCAGGACCAGTGTCCAGGTCTGGTGAAGGAAGATGTTTTCCTCAAAGGACCCTTGTGCGACAGGGCCGTACTCCTCCATGGCCGCGGGGATGTCCTCGGCCTGGAGGATGGTGCACAAGACGTCCATGAGTCCGGGAAAAGCGAAGTCGAATTCCTCGGCGGCTTGGGCAGGAATGGCGAGCAGCATGAGAATCAGCAGTGTCGGCAGTAAGGTCAATCTATTGCGCATGGGTATCTCCATGGGGATATGCGGACGTTCATCGCGGACTCTTCGCCGCGAGAATCGTCTCGGAGTGAAGGCACCGAATCTTATCATAATATACGCTTGATCCGTGACAACTTGGTGACGGACGCGCTGAAGCGCAGGGCGAAATACCCAAGGCTTGTTGGCCGTGAGTGCTCCGCAGTCCACTTGGAGGGGGACGTTAATGCCTGCGTGATTGGCGTACCCATCTCCGGGAGCAGGCAAGAGAGCCTTGATGCCCATGAGACAGCTTCAACGCCGATCGCGGCACAACACTTCATCCCTTACCGCGTTCACTCCCCTACCCGCGCCAAGCCCACGTCCTCGCCAAAGTTGACGATCACCGGCTCCTGCTCAAAGCCCAGTTCTCCAGAGATGGCCACGGTGCGGTCGTGGGCAAAGACCCCAAGCTCCATGGCCCCGAGCAGGCCGTCCGCGTCCTTGTCCGCCTCCACGCTGACAAGGCCGGAAAGTAGCGCGTGGGTGAACAGCCCGTTGTCCTCGTAGCCGTCCAACGCTTGCTCCGAGGAGCTGCACGATGCGTAGACATGCAGCCCCAGTTGCCGGGCCAGGGTGGAGATGCGCGCGTCGTAAAGACCGCTGACCAGGTAGTCCACCCCGCCCGCGTGGCAGGTATCCAGGATCAAGAGCTGGGACATGGCCGCTATTTTCGTGGACGCCTCGACGAGCTCGGCGGAGGTGAGCAAGCAGGACTCGTCCAAGGACCCCGCGAAATCGCTGGTCACGAACGAATACTGATCGCCCGCCAGGATGCCGTGGCCCGCGAGGAAAAGCACGAACGCGTCACCAGGTCCGGCTTGGCCCGCGATCCCGGCCAGGGCCGCCAGGATGTTTTCCCGCGTGGCCTCGCTGTCCAGCAGCCCGAAGTGATGGATATTTTCCGGCGTGAACAGCCCGGTGGCGGCCTCTTCAAGCGAAGCCCGCATGTCCCTGGCGTCCTTGGCCGCATAGGCCAGATCGTTGTCCTCGCCCGCATAGTCGTCCACGCCCACGGACAGGATATAGAGACGGGGCTCGGCCCCTTGCGCCGTGCAGGTCACGGTGCGCGAGACCAGCATGGATTGTACGGTATTATCTCTGTTAAACGCGCACACGCTGATGGTGTTTTCACCGGGCGCAAGTTCGATATCAAGGGTTTCCTCGTGCGCGGAACTCCAGTCCAGCGCCACGGGTTCAGCCCGCTCCACGGACGCGACGGAAAAGGCCCGGTTCTGCTCCAGCAACGCCCGCCCGTTCATGTCGCTGAGCGCGGCCAGTTGCTCATACTGCTCGTGCTCCAGGGGCCGGTAGAAGCCGTCCGAGCGGACCAGCTTGCCGTTGACAAACACGCGGATCTCGCCGATGCCGCCGCCCGCCGAACTCACACGAAACGGCACCAGGATTGAGGAGGAATCCACCGATCCGGGAAGTTCGTACAGGGTCACCTCGGGCGGGGGCGCGGCCAGGGCTTCTTCGATGGTCAGGGATACCAGGGACGAAATATCCTCGCCGCGCAGCTTGGCGCGCACGATGTCCGGGCGGAAGAACACGTCGTAGAACTGGTCCATGGCGTAGATGTCCAGGCCGAGGCGCAGGGCCAGCAGCTCGTGGCCGTTCTCCGAACAAGCGTAATACCCTTCGGGCGTGAGCAGCATCCACTCCCCGTCCATTTCAAAGAGCGAACAAAGCAACTCGCCCGTGCCCCTGGCGTGGATATGGTCAATGGACCAATAATCCGGGTCCCCGTCCAACCGGCCTCTCTCGGGCCTGGCCGGCTCGTTGACCGTGAGCAAGCCCTGGCTCGGCGGCTCTCCGGTCTCCAAACCAGCCAGAAACTCGGGCAGGGAGGTCTCCCATTCCACCAGTTCCGATGTGGACAAGGAAAAGGTATGGGCGCGGCCCGCAACGCTGAAGGCCAGGGTATCGGGATCAACGAACTCCGGAGTCAGGGCCGCGCGGCTCTCCTTGGATGCATCAACCACAAGGGACAGCAGCAGCTCGTTGGAGCGGATATTGTAGACACTGAGCAGGCCGGTGTCCTTGTCCACGTAGGCGATGTGGTCGGCGTTCCGGGAAAAGGCCACGTCCAATTCAGCGTAAATCTCCATGGGCCCTTGCCAGACCAGGGCCTGCTCCGTGAAATCATAGACAAAGAGCCCGGCCTGTTCAAACTCGCCGGTCATGGCCACGCATGAACCGTCATCAGACCACCACACGTCCAGGATCAGGTCCTGGATCAGTTCCCCCCCGCTGACCGAATGAATCCTCTCGGCCCGGACCAGGTCATAGAGGCTGAGCTGGTTGAACTTGATCCGCAGGGCCTTGGTCCCGTCCCTGTTGAGCTGGAAGCTGCTGTCGTAGCCCCCGGCGTCGCTGCCCGTGACATACAACAGGGCAAGGTTGTCCAGGTCCCAGAGGCAGGGCACATTGTCAAAACCTCCAGTGAGCAGTTGGCTGCGGTCCGGGGAAACCGCCAGGGAATAGAACTCGCTGAAAACCGCCTGTGGAGTGCCGTCCTGATCCTCCAAAGGCAACAACCCCTCGGGCCGGTCCACGGCAAAAGTGAAAGTGTCGCCCGTGGCAAGGTCAAGGACCAGCAGCCCTCCGGTTTCAAAAGCATTCGCGCCTTGAAACGTCAGCACGCAGCTCCTGCCATCCAGCATGACGGCATGGAACAGGTCCCCGGCACCCTCGGGCGCCCGCGCTTGCACCGAACTCAAGACCTGGCCGTTGACCACATTGAGCACATCCACTGCGCCAGAAGAGCTGAACACGGCCAGTTCGCCTGCAACAACGCTGTCCAGGGCCACGACTTCCTGGTCAAAGGCGACTTCATACAACAGCTCGCCGCTGGCTTGATCCAGACAGAACAGGGTCTTCCCGGCCGAGGCGAACACGCTGCCGTCCGTCACGTGCAGGTGAAAAAGAGCCCTGCTGTCCACAACAGCCGTTTCCCAGCCCTGGCCGCGCCCCTGGGCCGGGGTGGCCAGAATGCTTGTATCATCGGCCCAGTAGAGGATCTGGGCCGCCAGATCCACATGGGTTGAGGGAGAGCCGAAAGGCAACAGGCTCCACCCGTCCACGCCGGGCAAGGGCAAATTGGCGGTCCGCTCACCGCTTTCCAAGTCAAACGTGGTCAAATGACAGGCAGAATCATCCACTTCAGCCACCACGGTCAGGCTGTGGCCGTCACTGGAGAACACGGGCGGAGAAACAAACCAGCCCGGAATGGTGCGCACGAGAAGCCCGGTCTCGGTTTCCCAGAGCTTGATCTGATGATCCTTGCCCAGGGTGGCGAACAGCTCGCCATCCCCGGCAAAGGCAATGGCCATGACCCCGGCTTCTTGGTATCCCCCGTGCCCCAGTTGCGGCACCATGGCGAATTGGGTTTGGGCCCGGGCCGGAGCGGCCAAGCACAGCACAAGACACCCCGCCAGGCAAAGCATCATTCGGACCACGGCGCGTCCCCCCGAAAACCCCATACACCCATCCTCCTCAAAGGAAATCCCATAACAAAGCGGCGGACAAGCGTCCGCCGCGAACCTTTCATCATGCCGGTATATTATCTCTTCCCCAAAGGAATACTGTCAAGGGAAGGAAGAACCAGAAAAAACAGCTTACTCGTCCAGCCCCACATCCACGCCCCGGACCGGCATGGAGAAATAAAAGGTGGAGCCCCGGCCCTGGATGGATTCCAGCCAAATGTCCCCGCCGTGGTGTTCGATGATCTGCTTGCAGATGGCCAGGCCCAAGCCCGTGCCCTTGGGTTTTTCCGTGAGTGTGTCGCCGATCTGCTTGAAGCGCTCGAAAATGGATTGCTGGTCCTCGGCGGCAATGCCCACGCCCGTGTCCTCCACGCTGACCTGCACGAACTCGTCCACATGGGCCGCCTTGATGGTGATCGAACCTTGCTCAGTGAATTTCACGGCATTGGATATGAGGTTGACCAGGACCTGGATGAGCCGGTCGCGGTCGGCAATGATCTCGGGCAGCTTGTCCTCAATGTCCAGATTGAGCGGCAGGCTCTTTTCCGTGTACAGGGCCTTGGTGGACTGCACCGCCTTGTCGATGACCTCGGCCATGTAGACCCTATGCCGCCGCCACTCGGTCTTGCCCGCCTCCATCTTGGAGATGTCCAGCACGTCGTTGATCAGTTCGGTGAGCCGTTCACCTTCGCTGACAATGACGTCCATGTTGTCGCCCACCTGGGCCATGGTTTTCTCCACCTTGGGTTCGGGCGAGGCCACCTGGGGATAGACCACGTTCACCAGCTTTTTCTTGATCAGCTTGGCGAACCCCAGGATGCCGGTGAGCGGCGTGCGCAGCTCGTGGGAGACCGTGGTGATGAAGTTGGTCTTCATCTGGTCGATCTCCTTTTCCACGGTGATGTCGCGCACAATGATGACCGCGCCCATGCACAGGTCCGGGCCGGCTTCGCCCGTATCGTCGTCCACGTCGATCTTGTGGATGGACGCTGCCGTGGCCTTGGCTGTCTTTTGTTCGGGCAGGGCCACTTCCGCGCTGAACACCTTGCCCGGAAATTCCATGGACAGCAGCGCCAGTTCGGCCAGTTGGGGAGAAAAAATCAGCTTGGCGTCCCTGCCGGCGAGTTCCACGTCCCCAAAATCGAACATTGTGGCCAAGGCGGGGTTGGAACGGGTGATCTTGCCGTTGGTATCCACCACGAGCAGGCCGTCGGCCACGTTGTCGATGATGGCCGAGGTATAGGTCAGGGTGTCCTGGAGCTCCATGGTCGAATTGGCCACGGCCCGCTCCAGGCCGGTGATCAGTTCGGAAAGCTCCTGGGCCATGGACTGCATGGTGTTGGCCAAGAGGCCCACCTCGTCGCGGGACGTGATCTTGACCTCGGCCGTGAAGTCGTGGTCCGCAAGCTTGCCCGCGTACTCCGTGAGCGTGGTCAGGGGCTGGGATATCTTCTTGACCACCACAAACAGGAGCAGCACGCTGCCCCAGAAAATCACGGCCAACAGGGCCTGCATCTTGATCACGGTCTCGCGCACATAGGCGCGGATGAGCCCCTTGTCCATGCCCACGTGCACGTATCCGGCCACACCCGCCAGGATGGGCTTGGACGTGTCGATGAATTCGCCCCGCTCGCCCATGTCCACTTCATTGACCATCAAGCCGTGGGGATTGACCGGCAGGCCCTTCACTTCCTCGGGCACCATGGGCACGAACGTGTGGGACACGAATTCGCCGGAGCCATCGACCACGAACACGTATTCCACGCCCTGGATCTCCAGGAACTGGTCAATGATCGACTGCATGGTGGACAAGTCGCGGTTGAGCAGGATCTCCACGCTGGAGTTGGCGATGGCGCGGGCAATGACCCGGCCCTTGCTGGTGTACTCCTCGGTCATGTGGCTGTAGAGGGTCCACACCGTGAGCACGGTGGCGGATATGGAAATCACGCCGAAGAGCAGAAACATGAGGACCAAGGTCTTGCGAAAGATCTTGGACATCCGCATTATTGCGCCCATCTTCCCCAATCATTGATCGGGACGAACTTGCCGTCCTCAACGGTTGTGTAGAACACCACGTTCAACCCCTGGTGCCGCTCCTGGGGAAATCCCACGTTGACCTCGATGCCGATGTCATGGTTGTGGATGGACTCGGTGACCTCGGCCAGGTCGGCCAAACGCGGGTCCGGGCCCAGGTTTTCCAGGATGTGGACCATGACCTTGGCGTTGAGAAATCCCTCGAAGCTGACAAAACTATACCGCAGGGGGTCGTAGTCCTGGCCCTGGTAGCCCCGGGGCGGCTCCGGGTTGTAGCGGTCCATGAATTGGCGGTATTCGCGCACCGCGGGCAAACTCAGGTCCTCGTAGCTCGGAACCACCTGGCTGTTGATCAGATCCCGCGTGTAGTCAACGCCCCGGTCGTTTCCGGTTGCTTCCAGAAGCGCAAGCAGGTTTTCACTGCCCACAAAAGAGAGGTTGGCGATGGGCACGTTCAGTCCGGCATCGCGGGCGTCGCGGATGAACGAGGCGCAGGCCTCGTAGGAGCCCACGGAAATCACCGCATGGGGCTGGGAGTCCATGATGATGTCCACTTGCGCGGCCATGGATTCGTCATAATGCGCGCCCCTCCGGTACGTGGCCTCGCCCACGATCCGCAGGCCGTACTTGGCCAAGCCCCGTTTGACCCCGTCCCAGCCGCTGCGGCCGTAGGCGTCGGCCTGGTAGAACACGGCGATGCGTTCCCGGCCCAAGGCCACGAGATGGTCCACCAAGCCCTCGGTCTCCTGGCGGTAGGAAGCGCGCAGGTTGAATACGTAGTCGTCGTAAGGCGCTTCCCGCTGGGGTTGCGCGCCGGTGAACGGGAAGAACAAATAGACCTTGCGGCCGGAATAGCTCTTGATCAGGGGCAGAACGCGGGTCACCGTGGGCGTGCCCACATAGTTGAACAGCAGCAGCACCTTGTCCGTGTCCAGGAGCTGGATCGTGTTTTCAATGGCCGGCGTGGGATTATACTGGTCGTCGTAGGCCAGTATCTCCACTTGCCGTCCGTGGACGCCCCCCTGCTCGTTGACGTGCTGGAAATAGGCCATCGACCCCCGGTACAGTTCCATGCCCAGGCCTTGGCTTGATCCCGTGAAGTCCGCGGACATGCCCAGGACCAGGGGTTCTCCGGCCAATGCCTGGCCCGCCAAACACAGGACAAGAAGGCAAGCCCCTGCTAGCCGCGCCATGTTCAGCATGCTCGTGCTCCTGGTTCACTCATTTTCCGGAGACGGATGGCCCCCTGCCCCGGACAGGTCAATAGAATACGAAAATACCAGCAACGCGGCACGGTGTCCGCTCTATTGCCCGGCGCCGCGCTTCCCCGGAATCCTTTTACCCCAAGGGTAAGGCTCCCCCGTCCTCGTCCGTGGCGTTCTTCATCATGGCCAGGGCCTTTTCCGCCAAACCTTCCTTGACCAGGATCTTGATCTTTTTCACGCCCTTGGCCTCGCCGATCACAATCAGCTTCATCTTGGCCAGGGCGTCGAACAAGGTGTCCACATAGACCTCGACTACGCCGAAGTTGTCCACCATGTACCGGGACAGGGCCGCGTAATCCAGGATCTGGGTCCCGTTGATCAGGAACAGCTCCAGCAGGTTGGCCAGGCTGTCGAATATCTGGGGCAGTTGCACGGCCTTTTCCGTGGCCGAACGCAAGCGCTCCACCATTTGTTTGATCAGGATCTGCATGATCTCTGGCGTCTGGTCCAGGAACTCGTGGAAGCCCTTGTGGTTCATCTCCAGGACCACGATGTCCTCCAGGACCTCGGCCGTGGTGGTGCGCGCGGTTCCGCCCTGGAACAACACCATTTCGCCGAACACGGACAGGGGCTCGAGCACGGCAAGGGACTTTTTTTTGCCCTCAAAGGTCTTGTACAGCTCCACCTTGCCGCCCTTGAGCACGTAAGCCTTGTCGCCGGGCTCGCCTTCGGTGAAAAGCACGGTGCCCTTGGGATATTGGTTCACCGGGTATTTGGACATGGAAGCTCCTTATGAGGTCTGGCCCGGATGTGGCGGGCGATTTTTCCATTCGATTGCTGGATATGGCGAAACATAGTACGCGGGAAGCACGCCCCTGGCAAGTCCGGCCCACTCTCTTGCCTTGGGCCGGAAAGGGCTTGCCGCACTGGCCGCAACATTTGGCGGCCTTGGTCAGACCGTGCCGATGAGCGTGCGCCTGGGGCCTTGGTTGCTGTCCAGGGACTGGGCGGCGTGGGCGTAAGCGTCCACGCCTTGGCGGCGCATGATGCCCGTACCGGGAGCGCGGGAATCCGGATGGTCCGGATCAAAGAGGTTGCCCCTGAGGTCCGCGATCTCCATTTCACTGAGAAAGGCTCTGCTCTCGCGCTTATTGGCCAAATCCTCGGCCATGGACAGCATCGAATCAAGGTCCTGCTCAATATGGGAATAGGATACCGCCAGTTTGCCCAAGCGAAAGGAAAAACCCTTGCGTTTGATGCCGACGTGGTCGGACAGGGAGGCAGGAGTGGAGGATTTGCCGGAACTGGATGCAGATTTGGCGGACCCGGACGCTCCCGGCGCAACTAAAGGAGCACGCAAGGCCCACGCCTGGTAGGCTTGCATGCCCGCACGCTGCACGCTGCTCAAGGTCCCGTCCATCCGGCGCGCTCCGTGGCGGCGTGGTCCGGCCGCCCTAGAGGTCCCCTCGCACCCTGGTGGAGACGGTTGGATAAGGAAATCCGTTCCCAACTCTCCCAGCCGGGTCCGGAACCTCCTGATCCTTGATGAATATAACGCGGTTCGTCTCTATTGACAAGTCCCCCTGACAAGTGCCACGAATACTGACCTATACCTATCATTCCCTTACATGTAACCTTTCGCAAGGACAGGACATGCCCAACACCATCCTGCACAAGGCCAAGCTCATCCCGGGCCAGACCAGCAAGCTGGTAATCGACGCGCCGCTCATCGCGGCCAAGGCCAAGCCCGGCAACTTTGTGATCCTGCGCGTCACGGATAAGGGCGAGCGCATCCCCCTGACCATTGCCGACGTTGACGCCGGGGCCGGGACCATTACCATTGTGTACCTGGTCCTGGGCAAGACCACCGCACTCCTTGAAGAGCTGGACCAGGGCGATGACATCCTCGATCTGTGCGGTCCCCTGGGCCAGCCCACGCACATTGAAAAGTGCGGCACCGTGATCTGCGTGGGCGGCGGCACGGGCATCGCGGCCATGCACCACATCGCCAAGGGCCACCATATGGCGGGCAACCACGTGGTGGCGGTCATCGGCGCGCGCTCCAAGGACCTGCTCCTTTTCCACGACGAGTTGACCGCGTTCTGCCCGGAAGTCCTGGTGTCCACGGACGACGGCAGTTTCGGCCACAAGGGCCTGGTCACCGAGGTCTTGGAGGACCGGCTCAAGTCGGACGATTCCGTGGCCGAGGTGGTGGGCATCGGCCCGGTGCCCATGATGGCGGCCGTGGCCAAGACCACCAAGCCCTTTGGCGTCAAGACCACGGTCAGCCTCAACTCGATCATGGTCGACGGCATCGGCATGTGCGGGGCCTGCCGCGTTACCGTGGGCGGCGAGGTCAAATTCGCCTGCGTGGACGGCCCGGAGTTCGACGGGCAGCAAGTGGATTTCATGGAGCTGCGGCAGCGGCTGGCGTCGTTCAGGGACCAAGAATCGATCTCCTACGAGGAGTACAAGAAGAGCCATGGCTGAGAAAAAAAAGAAGATCATCCCCAAGCGCATCCCCATGCCCAACCAGTCCCCTGGGGACCGGATCCGCAACTTCGGCGAAGTGGCCTTGGGCTACGGCCGGGAACAGGCGTTCGCCGAGGCCGAGCGCTGCCTGCAATGCAAGGACCCCAAATGCGTGGCGGGCTGCCCCGTGGAAGTGCCCATCAAGGACTTCATCGCCAAGCTCCAGGACCAGGACATCGAGGGCGCGTACGAGGTCATCAAGACCACCAACAGCCTGCCCGCGGTCTGCGGCCGGGTCTGCCCCCAGGAAGTCCAGTGCGAGGGCCAGTGCATCATGGGCAAGAAGCATCAACCAGTGGCCATCGGCCGGCTGGAGCGCTTCGTGGCTGACGAGTACATGGCCCTGTCCGCCTGCGACCAGATCACGGGCAAGCCGGAATGCCCGCTCATTGATCCGGACAATAAAGTGGCCTGCATCGGCTCGGGTCCTTCGAGCCTGACCTGCGCGGGCTATCTGTCCTCGCGCGGGATCAAGGTCTCGGTGTTCGAGGCCCTGCACGAGCCCGGCGGGGTGCTGGTCTACGGCATCCCCGAGTTCCGCCTGCCCAAGGCCATTGTGCGCGCCGAGGTGGAAGCCCTCAAGGAACAAGAGGTGGACATTGAAGTGAACATGGTCGGCGGCAAGACCATTGAAGTCCAAGACCTGTTCGACCAGGGCTACAAGGCCGTGTTCATCGGAGTGGGCGCGGGCTTGCCCCGCTTCCTGGGCAATGAGGGCGAAAACCTCATCGGCGTGTTCTCGGCCAATGAATATCTCACGCGCATCAACCTGGGCCGGGGTTACGCTTTTCCCGAATACGACACCCCGCCCTTTCCCGGCAGGAACGTGGCCGTGATCGGCGGGGGCAACGTGGCCATGGACGCGGCCCGCACCGCCCTCAGGCTGGGCGCGGACACCGTGTCCATTGTCTACCGCCGCAGCCAGGACGAGATGCCCGCGCGCAAGGAAGAACTGGAGCACGCCATTGAAGAAGGCGTGCGGCTGCGCTGTTTGTGCGGTCCCCTAGCCTTCATCGGCGACGAGAACGGCAAGCTCACGGGCATGCGCCTGCAAAAGATGGAACTGGGCGACCCCGACGACTCGGGCCGCTGCAGCCCGGTGTGCATCGAGGGCGCTGAAGAGGAGATCGCCTGCGACCTGGCGATCATGGCCGTGGGCACTGGCCCCAACCGGGTCATGCTCGAGGCCACGCCCGAACTGGGCCTGAACAAGTGGGGCTACATCGTGGTCAATGAAGAAACCGGCGAGACCTCCATTCCCAACGTGTTTGCGGGCGGGGACATCGTCACGGGCTCGGCCACGGTGATCTCGGCCATGGGCGCGGGCCGCCGCGCGGCCAAGGAGATCGCGAACCGGCTCCTGGGGACATCGGACTAATTCCCGCTATCCATTTGTAACGCAAGAGCCCCCTGCATGGATGTCCGTGCAGGGGGTTTTTCATGCCTGCTCCTTTCCCATGGCCCGCTTTCCTGTCCCCCCCCATTGTTACAGCTCTCAAAGCCTGGCCTACCCGTGCCCCATGCGGCTTCGCTCCTGCCTCCCCATCCGCGCAATGCGAATAGCATACATTTGTGACCATTTCGTAACCTGTGAATGCTAGCCATCGCAAATCGAATGAGCGGGCAACGGACGCGACGAAATGGGTTTTTTCCTCACCCCTGAGTCTCGATTCGGACACGAAACAAGTATTCGCGCCCAAACCCGCATACAGGAAACCGCATGAGCGTTACACACATTTTCGTCGCTGTCTGCATTGTCTCGGTCCTGCTGTACTATTTTGGCTACCACAAATCCTTGAAGACCGTGGGCGGCAAGCCCCAGGCCTTTAAGCTCCACTCGCGGCCCACGTATCACGGACTGCTCCTGGCCTTGTGGTGCTTCATTCCGTGTTTTCTCTTGTTCGCGGTATGGATGGCCATGGATACCAGCATCATCACCAGCATGGTGGTGTCCGGCCTGCCCGAGGACATGCAGAATATGGCGCCCGAGCGGCTCAACCTGCTGATCAACGACATCCGCAACCAGGTCAGCGGCAATGTTTTCCAGCCCACGGAAGACCCGGCCATCATTTCCGCGGTTGAGCGCTACAAGGAGCTTGAATCCCTGAGTTCCTGGACCCTGGCCGCTGCCGTGGGCGTCACCGCCCTGGCCGGGATGCTGCTCGGCGTCCGCAAGATCAGGCCTGATTTTCGCGCCCGCAACCACGTGGAGCGCGTGCTCAAGATCGTGCTCATCATCTGCTCGACCATCGCCATCTTCACCACCATCGGCATCGTGCTCTCGGTGCTGTTCGAAGCCATCCGCTTCTTCAACACCGTGCCGGTAACCGACTTCCTGTTCGGGCTGCAATGGAGTCCGCAAATGGCGATCCGCGAGGACCAGGTGGGCTCGTCCGGCGCGTTCGGCGCGGTTCCGGTCTTCATGGGCACGGCGCTCATCTCGGGCATCGCCATGCTCGTGGCCGTTCCCGTTGGCCTTATGTCCGCCATCTACATGTCAGAGTATGCTTCCAAGCGGGTCAGGGGCATGGTCAAGCCGGTCATGGAAATCCTGGCCGGTATCCCCACGGTTGTGTACGGCTTTTTCGCCGCCCTGATGGTCGCTCCGCTCATTCGCGGCCTGGGTGAAGCCGTGGGCATCAACATCGCTTCGGAAAGCGCCATCGCGGCAGGCGGGGTCATGGGCATCATGATCATCCCCTTTGTGTCGTCCCTGTCCGACGACGCCATCAACGCGGTGCCGCAAACCCTGCGCGAGGGCTCCCTGGGCCTGGGCGCCACCAAGTCGGAGACCATCCGCAAGGTGGTGATTCCCGCGGCCCTGCCCGGCATTGTGGGCGGCATCCTGCTCGCCGTGTCCCGCGCCATCGGTGAAACCATGATCGTGGTCATGGCCGCGGGCCTGGCCGCGAACCTCACGGCCAACCCCTTTGAAGCCGTCACCACCGTCACCGTGCAGATCGTCACCCTGCTCGTTGGCGACCAAGAATTCGACAGCCCCAAGACCCTGGCTGCATTCGCCTTGGGCCTGGTGTTGTTTGCCGTCACCCTCGTCCTCAACATCATCGCGCTGGTCGTTGTGCGCAAGTACCGGGAACAATATGAATAACAGCACGAGCACCGAGGCCCCGCAACGGTTCAAGGAATACTTCGAGGGCAAGGACTATCAAAAGTCCTTGCGCCGCAGGCACGGCTCTGAAAGACGCTTCCGCTTCTTCGGCCTGTCAGCCATCGCCGTCAGCTTGCTCTTACTGCTGATACTGATGGTCACGGTCACCGGCGCGGGCTACACCGCCTTTGAGCAGACCTTTGTCAAGCTGAAGATCACCCTTGATCCCGAGCGTGTGCCTGCCGACGATCTGCGCTCCGCCGACTTCCTGGGCTTGATCAAGGACTCCATGCGCGAGATGTTCCCGGACGTGTCGGGCCGCTCGGAAAAACGCAACCTTTTCGCCCTGGTCAGCCCCAGCGCGGGATTCGAACTCTTCGAAATGGTCGAGGAGGACCCGAGCCTCATCGGCGAGAGCATCGAGGTCTGGCTGCCCACGGACGACGACGTGGACCAGTACTTCAAGGGCAACCTGGACATGAGCGGCCCCGTGGAACAGCACCGCTTGAACGAGAACCAAGTGGCCTGGCTCGACCAACTCGAGAATGACGGCCGTATTGAAAAGCAGTTCAACTGGACCCTGTTCCAGGCCGGCGACTCGCGCGAGCCTGAAAGCTCGGGCATCCTGGGCGCGCTCATGGGCTCCTTCTACACCCTGATCGTGACCCTGGTGCTCTCCTTTCCCATTGGCGTGGCCGCTGCCGTGTACCTGGAAGAATTCGCGCCCACCAACAAAATCACGGACTTCATCGAAGTCAACATCAACAACTTGGCGGCTGTGCCGTCCATCGTGTTCGGCCTCTTGGGCCTGGCCGTGTTCCTGAACTTCTTCGGCCTGCCCAGGTCCGCGCCCCTGGTCGGCGGTCTTGTGCTCACGCTCATGACCCTGCCCACGATCATCATCTCCTCGCGAGCCGCGATCAAGGCCGTGCCGCCGTCGATTCGAGAAGGCGCGCTGGCCGTGGGCTCGTCAAAGATGCAGGCAACAATTTTCCACGTGCTGCCCCTGGCCCTGCCCGGCATTCTCACGGGCTCGATCATCGGCATGGCCCAGGCCCTGGGCGAAACAGCTCCGCTGCTGATGATCGGCATGGTGGCCTTCATTGTCGATATTCCGGGCTCGATCACCGACCC
>QZKZ01000173.1 GCA_004796465.1 Desulfovibrio sp. | reverse complement strand
TCCTTGTCCTCGGCCATGGCATAGGCTGTGAGCGCCACAATGGGCGTCTTTGACGCGGCCTCGCCCACCTCGCCGGCCCGGATTCGTTTTGTAGCCTCAACCCCGTCCATGACCGGCATCTGGATGTCCATGAGCACCACGTCGAACTTCTCGCCGCGCAGGAGGTCCAAGGCCTCTTGTCCGTTGGCCGCACTGAGGACGTTGTGCCCGGCTCCGGTCAGCAGGTCCGAGAGAAAGATCTGGCTGATGCGGTTGTCTTCAACGAACAGAATCCGCAGGGGCTCCATGTCCTTGACCAGGGGCGGGGCCATGGCCTTTTCCTTGGGCCGGGCCTGTCCAGCTGTTACAGGCCCTGTGAACGCCACGGTGAAGGAAAAGGCGCTGCCCTCGGTGGATGTGGATTCCAGCCAAATCCTGCCGCCCATCATCTCCACGAGTTTCTTGGAAATGGCCAAGCCCAGCCCCGTGCCCGGATATTTCTTGGAATAGGAACTATCCAATTGGGTAAACGAGTCAAAAAGGGCATGGGTCTTGTCCGGAGGAACGCCCACACCCGTGTCCACGACCGCGAAACTCACGCCAAGGGATTGGGCTTCGGAATCAAGGGGCCGGGCCTGCACGGTCACAGATCCCTTGTCTGTGAACTTGAGCGCGTTGGAAATCAGATTGCGAAGCACTTGGCTCAAGCGGACGGGATCGCCGTGCACCACCTGGGGCAAGTCCGGGGCCAGGTCCATGGCCAGCTCCAGGCCCCGCCGCGAAGCTTGGGTGGCAAAGGTGCGCACGGTCTTGCGCACGGTCTTGACCAAGTCGAAGTCGGACTCGGCCAACTTGAGCCCCTTGGCTTCAATGCGGGTGAAGTCCAGGATGTCGTTGACAATATCCAGGAGCGACAGGGCCGAGTCCAGGATCATTTCCAGGGATTCCTGCTGCTCGTCGTCCAGGGAGGATTCCAGGGTCAGTTCGCTCATGCCGATGATACACGATAGCGGGGTGCGGATCTCATGGCTCATGTTGGCCAGGAATTGCCCCTTGGACTGGGCAGCGTCCTCTGCGGCCTGTTTGGCCTTGCGCAACTCCTCTTCTGCGGCCTTGCGCTTGGTGATGTCGATAAACACGCCCACCAAGCCCGCGACCTTGCCTTCAGCATCATGAAAGGCAGCCTTGCGAAAAAGGAGTTGGCGTTCCTCGCCATGGCCGTTGACCAACGGCCCCTCATAGGTCTGGATGCCCTGGGAACTGAGCAACTCCTCGTCCATGCGATGGTAGACGTCCGCGTATTGCCGGGGAAAGATATCGTACACGCGTTTGCCCAGGATATCCTCGGCCCGGTACCCCACAATGTCCTCATAGGCCCTGTTGCAGCCCAAAAACCGCAGCTCCTTATCCTTGTAAAAAATGGGATACGGAGTGGCCTTGAGCAAGGCCTCCAGGAACCGTACTTGATCGTCCAGGGCTTGCTGCACTTTCCTATGTTCCGTGCGGTCCCGGATCAGCACCTGGATCAAATCATTGGTCACGGCCCTGCCGCCCACTTCAGCCGGAATATACAGCCCGTCTTTGCGGCGCAAGCGGCGTTCCATGCGCAATATGTCTCCGGAGAGCAGGGCCGGAATGTTCTCCTCAAAGGGGGAGTCCGCATTGTCCTGGGGATGGAACAGCTCGCCCACGGTCAAACCGATGAGATATTCCTTGGAACAAGTCAGGATGTCCATGGCCCTTGGGTTGGCGTCCCGGATCACTCCCTGGGAGTCCATGAGCAGCACGCCTTCGGAGGAATGCTCGTACAGTCCCCGGAAGCGGCGCTCGGAGTGGGCCAAGCGCTCCTGGGTATGGGACAACTCATCGATCTTGCCGCGCAGGCCGCCCATGGTTTCGGCCAACCTGGCGGTCATGTCGTTGAAGGTCAGGGCCAAATCCCCGATTTCATCGGGATGCTCGGCAACGGCCCGGCGCGTGATGTCTCCCTCGCGCACCGCCTTGGCCACTTCGGCCAAGTTTTGCACGGGCCGCAATATACGGCGCAAGGTAAAGATCGCCAAATACACGGCCAAGGCCAACGAGGCCACGATGATGAGCAACACGCTTTTGGAAGCGTCCACGGCTTGGTCCAGGGCGGCGCGCAGGGGCTGCTCCGCAACGACCGTCAGGGTCTGGCCGCCCAGTTCCAACCGTTGCGAGGACAGCACCGACCAGTTGGATAATAAACCCTGGCCCACTCCTTCCGGGAAAGGCAGAGTGAATTCCCCATGGCCGCGGGCTATGTCCGGCCGGGTGTGAGCCACGATCCGCCCCTGGCTGTCCATGAGGAACACGGATTGTTCATTCCCCAATTCCATGGAAGCGATGAGACCCCAGGCCGGGGCCAAGCGAGCCTTGGCCAACAGCATGTACTGGGCCTCGTTGGTGTCTGGATCAATAATCGGCCTGTACAGGCACATGGAGGCCTCGCCCGTGACAGGATGAATCAGGACTTGGCCGGTAAACGTGTCTCTCTCGTTCCGGGCCTTTGCAAACTCTTCGCTCCCGGAGCGGTCCGTCAAGGGAGCATTGCCGCCATAACGCAGGGAAACGCGCACCAAGTCTCGGCCATTCATGTCGGCCAGGGCCAGCTCTTCAAAGGGTTTGTGCTCCAGGGACAACAGGGCGTGAAGCACCTCTTCCTGGCTTTCCCGGGACAGACCCGCAAAGGGCCGGACCTTTTCCGCAAGGGCCATCAAGTCGGCCAGTTCCATGACGTAGTTGCTGATGTGCAGGCTGGCCTGTTTCGCGATCTCCCGCTCCAGGACAAGCGCCTGCTCCCGTTGCACGGTGAGCCCTTGCAACCCCATGACAGCGCCCACGGCAAGCAAGGGAAAGATGGCGAGGAACAAAAAGTGGGTAATCAGTCTTGCGCGGATGGATTGTTTCACCGCGAGTTCCTCGCGTCGGTGGGCTCCCGGGGCAGGGCCCAGACCCCGCCCCGGGCGGCGCGGCCCCTACACACCGGCCGCGCTCCTTGTTTGTATTAAGAAGAAGCTTAGTAGCTGGCTATTTCCTGAATCTTCCACACACCATCGGCCATGACCAGGGTTATGGTGTCGTTGATCGTGTCGTCGTCCACGTGGCCGCCCAGTTCGATCAGCCTGGCCGTACCGGTCATGTTGACCGTGGCCGTGCTGCCGTCCATGGCGGTAACGGCGTAGTTGACGCCCATAAGCTCCACGCTGCCTTCCGCGCCCGAGGCGATATACAGCAGCGTGGCCAATTCATACACTTTGGAGTCGTAATCCGCAGCGCTCAACGGCTCGAAAAAATGGTCAATGACTTGAGGCGCCGCCATTTGCGCGGAATCCTCGGTCATGGTCGGGCCGGTGGCCAGGATGAAGTCGTAAAAGGTGGAAACCACTTGGTCCGGGCTCAAGCCCTGCAAAGGGGGCAGGTTCAGTTCCACGGCCATGCCCGAGTTGGCGCCGCCAGGGCCGGGGCCGGACCCAGGACCAGGGCCCATGCTTCCGCCGCCGGCGTCAGGCAGGTTGCTGGTGTCCTTGACCGCCGGGATGATCCGGCCGCCGCCAGGGCCAGGCATAATCTCCCCTCCCCCGGGACTCACTGGAACGCCGCTGCCGTCAGGCAAACCGCTGGTATCCTTGACTGCGGGTATGATCCGCCCGCCGCCAGGGCCGCCGGTTGCCCCGAGACTGCTGGTGTCCTTGACCGCGGGAATAATCCGGCCATCGCCCATGCCCGGCCCGCCTGGAGTGGAGCCTTGCGCATCGCCGACCGTGATCGGCAGGGTGGCCACCACATTGTAGCCCCCGGCAGGATAATCGAGGTACGCCCGCACCTCATACTGTCCGGCATCCACGCCGTTGAAGGAATACGAGCCTGACGTCCGGCCCTGGGTGTAAAACCAGTCGCCCCATTCCTCGTTGGAAGTCCCGGCGGGAACCAGTGTCAGCCAGTCCTGGTCATTGCCGGGCAAACCCGAGTAGTGAACTTCAATGGGCTCGAAAGGCTGGAATACTGACTGAGAGGTGCTGAGCTGAATTTGGGCCGATGCCAAGGCTGGAGCCACCAACACGGCCACAAAGGCCAGCAGCGGAATCCAGAGGAACACGCGTCCAAGACGAGGCATTATCGTCCTCCTTGCAAAAGGGGTTGCCAGGGTTGTAGGCGTTAAAAACGGTCCACGGCGGGCAAGGAAATACCCTGCCCGTTCCTTGGACACTCGCGAATTATGCCCCGCCTGGGTGCGGAAATCAACCGCTTCTTGAATTTCCTGGCCACGTGCGGCCCGAGAGCCACCGAGACCTAGAATTCATCCACGAATTCAATCTTGGTCATGAGACGCCCGTCAACAGCGCCTTCCTCGAATTCGCTGTTCACTTCATTATACAGAAGGAACATGGCCCATGTCAGTCCGGTGAGGCTGTCGCCCATATTCTTGGGCAAGAGAACAGTATAGCTGTAACCATCTGCTCTGCGCGTAATAATAGCGGTCTCGCCGTCAGCATTGACCACAATGCTTCGTATTTCCCTGATGGGCACGTGAATTTCAACATCCTCGAAAAAGCAACGAAAGTGCTCATCCTGATGTGCGCTCTGGAATTCGTTCACATCACGAATTTGCAGGAACATCTTCTTGGTGACCATATCGTTGTCGGTGGTGATGTAGTACACGTACCCCTTGGCGTTATACCAATGGGTCGTGGCGGCCCACACGGTCGCTGCGGCCAGGACAAGGCCTGCAGCGGCAATAAGACAGAAAAGGGTATGGGAACGTTTCATGGCATTTCCTCCTCGTACCATTGCATAGGCCACCCCTAAGGGCGGCTGGTTGCGATCCACCTCTCCAGTGTTCGGCGCGGACACGAACGGTTCGATACGTATGGGGACTGGAACCGTTCTTCCCCATCTGGGACAGCCCACATTGCATGGCCCGCTTTGGCTGTCCCAGAACACTATGGCAGAAAACAGGCTGGGACGCAATTACCCGCCATGCTTTTTCTCAACCGGACTGCATGGTTGGCTCTGCAACATGGAATGCCGCAACACTCGGACTGATCAGGGAAACATTTAGTGATATTGATGGGGGGAAAGAGGAAGTTACACTTCAGGGAGCCACAAAACCGTTCATGAATCGAGTCAGTTCGTCGTACAAGGCGTAGAACACGTTCTCAGCCGTAAAGCAAGCCACTTGTACGGCCATATCCCCGGAAGCATGCAAGTAGAAATAGAAGATAAAGGGTTCGTCCGCGACCCGCGCTTTGATGTGCACACATTCCACTGAGCGGGAATTGACTACGCGGCTTTCCTCGAAAATGATCAGCGCATCAGGATCCGTGGCCTGGATCGTGGACAAGAC
Organism: Desulfovibrio sp.; assembly: GCA_004796465.1. GTDB lineage: Bacteria > Desulfobacterota > Desulfovibrionia > Desulfovibrionales > Desulfovibrionaceae > MADRE1. The sequence continues at coordinate 221 of QZKZ01000173.1, read as the reverse complement.
CTTGGCCTTGAGTTCCCCCGCGCCCTGGGGGAAAGGATAGGCCACGGTCATGGCCTGGACCAGGGTTGAACTGTCAACGAATTCGTATTCAGAAAGGGGGTCGATGTTTTCCGGTTTCAATGACCAAATGGTTTGGTCGTACCAGAACTCGTAGGGGGCATTGAGGCCGCTGACCATGGCGTCCTGGCCCGCGTCCCGGCCATGCCCGCCGGTCTGGGGCG